>DPPH01000098.1:2229-4376 GCA_003539375.1 Clostridiales bacterium | reverse complement strand
CTTCACCTGCCCAAATTGTAACTAAATCTGCTCCTAAAGCAACTTCTACGACATCTTTAAAACCAATTATTTGCAGCGGTATAAAAGAAGCTAAAAAAGTTTTAACTATGGCTAAGCTCGGTAAACTGCAAGGTAATTTTATCGAGGGTATGGCTTGTAATGGTGGATGTATAAAAGGCCCGGTTACAATGCATTATGGCAATAAAGATAAAAAATCCCTGGAAAACTATTCAAAGCTAGCTAAAGAAAAGAATCCTGTAAGTGCTACTGAAATATTTAATACTGAAAATATCATGAGATATAACCCCTTATAAACTCCAAACCGTATTATGGCAAGTTCGTTAAATATTAAATATACAAGACTATCTTGAGAAAATATGCTATAATCTATAATGTTTGGAGTGATGAAATGAATAAAAAACTTATAATAAAAGATCTGAAAAAAACACCTCAGCAGATTATCGCCTATTTCATAATAGGTCTATGTCTCAACTGGATAAAGAGTATCAATTTAGGTATGAATGCCTGGAGTACTTTTAATCAAGGTATAACGGAACAGACGGGAATAGCTTTCGGTACTGCTTCACAGATAGTTAGTGTAGGTATAATAATATTAAGTATGTTTATGAAAATATATCCAGGATATGCAACTATCCTCAATGCTATTTTTATAGGCTTCTTTATAAATGTAGGTGAAAAATACCACCTGTACTATGTTTCTGATAACTATTATATTAATCTGTTATTAATCCTTTTAGCACTGATTATATTTAATTTTGGCTTATACCTATATTTAAGTTGTAATTCTGGTGCTGGGCCGAGAGATGGTCTTATGATAGGTTTAGTAAAGATTACAGGGAAAAGTGTAACTGTTGTTAGAACCTCAATTGAACTAACTGTTTTTGTCTTAGGATGGTTACTGGGCGGAACTGTAGGAGTTGGCACAATAATTACTACCTTTTTAGGTGGATATACTCTTGATAAGATATTTAAATTATTTAACTACAGCTCTCATAAAGTACATCATACAAATATAATGAGCTATTTTAAAAATGTTTCTTAAGTATAAAATTTATAAATTTGGGTAAATTTTAAATAATGACTATGCAGAGGAGGAAACATTTTGAAAATATTTGAAAAGATAGAAATTAAAAATTTAAAATTGAAAAATAGGATAGTAATGCCGCCCATGTGCATGTACACAGCTGAAGAGGATGGTTTTGTAACACCATGGCATGTAAACCATTATACTACAAGGGCTGTAGGTGGAGTAGGATTAATAATGGTTGAAGCAACAGCAGTTGAACCTTCCGGTAGAATATCCGCCAATGATTTAGGAATATGGTCCGAGGACCATATTGAAGGCCTTAAAAAAATTGTAGATAGTGTTCATCAAAACGGCGGTAAAATAGGTATTCAATTAGCACATGCAGGAAGAAAAAGCGATTCTTTAAAAGATGAAATATATGGGCCAAGTCCTATAAGATTCAATGATGATTATAGATTACCTAAAGAAATGACTGTCGAGGATATTAAAAGAGTAAAAAATAATTTTAAAGAAGCTGCTGCTAGGGCAGAAAAAGCAGGCTTTGATTTAATAGAAATTCATGGAGCCCACGGATACTTAATTAATGAGTTCATTTCCCCTTTAACTAACAAAAGAGAAGATGAATATGGCGGTTCTTTAGAAAATAGAAGTAGATTTCTAAAGGAGATTTTAGAAGAAGTTGTCCAGGTATGGCCAAAGGAAAAACCTATAACTTTGAGAGTTTCATCTCTTGAATATTCGGAAAAAGGAAATACTTCAGAGGATATAGCAGATATAATCAACCATGTTAAAGAATCCGGCGTTGATATAGTAAATGTAAGTTCTGGTGGAGTTATCTATACTAAAATAAATCCTTATCCGGGATATCAAATAGAACCTGCTCGTATTATAAAGGAAAAAACAAATCTTCCAGTAATGGCTGGAGGCTTGGTTACCGACTGGCAGCTAGCTGAAGAAATTATTAAAAACAAAAGAGGAGATATGGTATATATGGGTAGGAAATTACTCAGAGATCCATACTTTGTAATAAATGCTTCTCACCAGCTTGGGATAGATTATCCGTGGCCAAAACAGTACGAAAGAGCAAGAATATAAAAAA
>DPPH01000098.1:0-1962 GCA_003539375.1 Clostridiales bacterium | reverse complement strand
TCCCCTTGTGTTAGTATTCTGTGTTTTTAAGATACCATTCTACTGTTTTTTCTAATCCTTCTTCCAATTTAACAGCAGGTTTCCATCCTAATTCTCTCTTTATTTTATCACAATTTAGTCTGTATTCTCTATCGTGACCTAACCTATCTTCTACAAATTCTATTGAATCTTTGTAATTTCCTTCTATTTCAATTTTTTCTTTAAGTTCTTTAAAAATTATCTTAAAAATATCTATATTTTCTGTTAATTTTTCCGTTCCAAGATTGTAAATTTCTCTATCTTTTCCTTCTTCTAATATTTTCATAATCCCTCTGCAGTTATCTTCAACGAATATCCAGTCCCTCTTTTGTTTACCATCACCGTATATAGGAACCTTATTCTTACTCATAATCCTTTCTATAATTAAAGGAATGAGCTTCTCTTTGTGCTGTTTGGGACCGTAGTTGTTTGATGATCTTACAATATTGTAGGGTAAGGAATAGCTTCTACCGTAAGCTTTAACCAGCATTTCTCCTCCAACTTTTGATGCTGAGTAAGGACTGCTGGGATTAAGGATAGTACTTTCATCTGCAGGTTCACAGCCCTGCCTATCACCGTAAACTTCATCAGTAGAAACCTGTATAAACTTTTTATCTCTTAAATTAGATTTCCAGTTTTTAAGAGCTACATCTAGGAGATTCTGAACCCCTATGACATTTGTCTCTAGAAAAACCTGTGGCTTTTTTAGACTTCTATCTACGTGGGATTCTGCTGCAAAATTTACAATGGAATCTACTGGATATTTACTAAATATTTTATCGACTATTCCAAAATCTTTTATATCCCCTTTAAAAAAATTGTATCTTCCTTTATTCATTCTTTCTAAATTCTTTAAATTACCAGCATAGGTTAATTTATCTAAATTTATTATATAGTAATCTTTAAAGCCTTTGAAAAGGTACTCAATAAAATTAGACCCAACGAATCCTGCTCCACCGGTAATTAATATGTATTTCATTCTTACTCCTTCAAATCAAAAGGTTGTCCCCTTTATGATATATATTCTTAAGCTACAATTTTTATTATAGCACTAAAATATAAAAAGTAAAATATATGATATAATATAAAAAAAGCCAAAGGAGATGATACTTTGTCTAAAAAAGATGTAGAATTATTCAATGACCAGGTAATAAGACAGTATGAAATGGAGAAAAAAACTAAATACAAAAAAGATTTAAACTTTGAACCCTTTAAGGATGAATTAGAAAATTTCTCTCAAAAAAGATACAAAGAACTAGAAGACCTAATCCTAGAGAAAACAATAAGAGAACTTCAAGATTCAATAAAGAATGGTAGTTACACTACCGTTGAGCTAGTACTTTTTTATATAAGAAGAATACAAAAATACCACGAAAAGTTTAATCCGATTATCCAACTAAACCCCGATGCTGTAAGTATTGCCCGGGAAATAGACGAAAAATTTGAAGAAGGAAATATAAAATCTAAAATATCAGGCATCCCTATAATCCTTAAGGATAATATTGGAACTAAAGATAAAATGAACAATACGGCTGGAGCAGTTATTTTAGAAGATAGTAAGGTATTAGAAGATTCTCCAGTGGCAAAAAGAATAAAGGAAAATGATGGGATTATTTTAGGTAAGGCAAATATGAGCGAGTGGGCATACTACATGTCTTCAAAAGGTGTTTGCGGTTATTCAGCTTTAGGAGGACAGACTAAAAACCCTTACGGTAAATTTGATGTAGGGGGTTCAAGTTCTGGTTCTGCTGTGTGTACGGCTTCCAATTTATCGGCTGCAACCTTAGGAAGCGAAACCTGCGGATCTATAGTTTACCCATCAAACCAAAACAATATAGTTGGCTTAAAGCCTACTGTAGGACTATGGGAATCAGAAAGAATCATCCCAATAGCTCCATCTTTTGATACCGCCGGTCCTATGACTAAATTTGTAGAAGATGCAGC
>DPPH01000193.1 GCA_003539375.1 Clostridiales bacterium | reverse complement strand
AAATTAGTTTTATATTTAATTTCAGGTTTTTTCATGATTATACCTGAATTAGAACAGGGAACATCTACTATACAGTAATCATATTTACCTAAATTTTCTACATTAAATTTTGTTGCATCTTCTACTTTTGTATCAGCATTATCTAGTTTAAGTCTCTTGATTTGATTGTTTATAGTATTAATTTTGTTAATATATATATCTCTACAATCCACTTCTCCAGTATTATTCATTAACTCTGCACTGTAAAGTCCCTTCCCTCCTGGAGCACTGCACATGTCAAGAATTTTCGAGCCCGGTTTAGGATTTAGTAACTCTACTGCTATCATAGAGCTTTCACCTTGTATTGAAAATAGTCCCTGGTCATACAAATCTTTTATATTAACAAAATCTGAATTTAAAACATTAATGCCTAAAGATGAAAACTTAGTTTCTTCTATTTTAATTTTCTTCTCTTCTAAAATTTTTATTAACTCATTTCTAGTGATTAATGTTGAGTTTACTCTGATTGTAAATTTAGGTTTACGATTCAAAGATTTAAGAATAAGTATAATATCTTTGTATGGGAATTCTTTTTTAAGTTTCTGAATGAAAGATATAGGAAAAGAATATTTTATAGATAAATATTCTTCATTTTCTAATTTTCCCAATTTTACATTTATCTTTTCTCTATTTCTTAAATAATTTCTTAAAATTCCATTCACAAATCTGGTTAAATACTTTTTTCTCTCCGCTTTAGCTTCCTCTACACTTTCGTAAACGACTGTTTTAGGATTTATATTATCAAGAAATTCAATTTGATAAATTCCAATTCTTAATATTTCAAGAATTCTTTTTGATATTTTTGAAAATTTAGTTGTTGATAATTCCTTAATAATCCAATCTAAGAAGATTTTATTTTCAATAACACCATTTACTGTTATATTTAATAAATTTCTGTCTCTTATGTTTGGCATTTTTTTCATATATTCTTCTAATAAGATATTGGAATATCCCTTGTTATTATTCACTTCATAAAGAATTTCTACAGCAAATTTTCTATATTTATAATCCATATCAACTCTCTATCTTCTTCTATTTGATAATGCTAAAAGTCTAAGAAGTTGTGATATAGCGACTAAAGTAGCGGCTACGTATGTGAAAGCTGCTGCTCTAAGCATTTTTTTAGCGCCTACCATTTCTTCATTTGAAAGCATGTTAAAACCCTCAAGATTTACTAAAGCTCTTCTACTAGCATTAAACTCTACCGGTAAAGTAACGATTTGAAACAATACTATTCCTGCAAATAAAATAACTCCTACTTGAACTAAGCTAGGTATACTTAAAAACAAGCCTAGCATTACAAAGATCCAGACTGATTTGGAGCCAAAATTCACTACGGGAACGAGCATATCTCTAACAGTTATAGGGAAATAATTTTTATCATGTTGTATAGCATGGCCAACTTCATGGGCTGCAATACTGCAAGAAGCAATGGATGAACCACTATATACATCTCTCGATAATCTTATTATATTTGATCTTGGGTCGTAGTGATCACTTAATTTCCCTCTAGTTTCTTCAATTTTTACATTAGTTAAATTGTTTTCCTGCAATATAGCTTTTGCTACATCATATCCCGTAAATCCTTTTTCACTATATATCCTGGAGTACTTTTGATAAGTACTTTTGATTTTGAATTGAGCTACAGCCGATATTATTAAGGCTGGAATTAATATTAAAAATGTCGAATCATAAAAAAACATTTAAAACACCTCACTTTAAAATTTTACTTTTAATAATTTCATTTCCTAAGAGATAATCTTTTACATTCATTTTTCTTTTTCCAGGCATTTGAAGTTCTTTAATAATTATAGTACCATCTCCACTTTGAACTTCTATCCCTTTTTCTGACACTTCAACTATCTCTCCTACTTTTGTACTTTTGTTTATGTTTTTATATTCTGTTCTTATAACTTTCATTTTTTCGCCGTTGTAATAAGTGTATGATCCGGGCCATGGGTAAAGCCCTCTTATTTTATTGTGTATTTCTAATGCATTATCATTCCAATTAATGTGTCCTATTTCTTTGTTTAACATAGGAGCATAGGTAGCTATGCTATCATCCTGCTTGATTGGGGTTATATTTCCTTTTTCAATCTCAAGTATTGTTTCTATTAGTAATTCACCACCAACTTCCATCAATTTATCATGAAGTTCGCCTGCATTCATTTCAGGTTCTATAGTAATTTTTTTTATTTTTAAAATATCTCCTTTATCCAAACCTTCTTCCATTATCATTGTAGTTACGCCGGTCTCTTTGTCCCCTTCCATAATTGCCGTGTTTATAGGTGATGCACCTCTGTATTTAGGTAATATAGAAGCATGGACATTTATACAGTATTTTTTAGGATGTTCCAATATTGTTTTACTTAATATCTGACCATAAGCTACAACTATTATATAATCCACCTCAAAGCTTTTTATAAAATCTAAACTTGATTTATTATTTATATCTTCAGGTTGGAATACCTTTATATTATTTTTCTCTGCAATTATTTTTACTGGACTTTTATTAATTTTACGCCCTCTTCCACTTTTTCTATCAGGTTGTGTTATTACAAGGGATATATTAACATTATCCTGGTCGATTAATTTTTCTAATGTAGGTACTGCAAAGTCAGGAGTACCCATAAAAATCACATTCATTCTTTTGTAACAACTCCTTCTGTTGTTTCATCCTCTTCAATAACTTTATCTATGAATAAAACACCATTTAGATGATCAACTTCATGAGAGATAACAACAGATAAAAGTCCTTCAGTTTTAATAGTATGCTTATCTCCTTCTAAATCTGTATAAGTAACTTTTAGTTTTTCTGGTCTTTTTACATTTCCATTTTTATTTGGAACACTTAAACAACCTTCGTTTATAATTTGTTCTCCATCCTTTTCTAATATATCAGGATTTACCATTACTAAAGGTCCTTGGCCTATATCTACCACTATTATTCTTTTTAAGATTCCTACTTGAGGTGCAGCTAGACCAATCCCATC
>DPPH01000237.1:6797-7020 GCA_003539375.1 Clostridiales bacterium | reverse complement strand
AAGATTCCCAGTTTACCTCCTATTACGTTCAATATACTCCCAACTATAAGTGTTCCGAATAATCCTAAAGCCATATAACCTAAAGCATCAATAAGATATCTTTGGACAGAAATTTCAATATTTTTTTCCCTTAAAAACTTTTTTATATCCACTCTGAGCCTCCATAAACCTATATTTCAATTAATGTATAGAATTATATATTAACTTTTATTTAATTTAAAGT
>DPPH01000237.1:6348-6508 GCA_003539375.1 Clostridiales bacterium | reverse complement strand
TTGATAATAGGAGGATAATTATGTCGGAAATTCAAAACTGCTGTAATAAACCACAAAAAGCAGAAAAATTTTTAAAAATATGTCTTTTGACTTTATTATACGACCAAAAAGCTCACGGTTATTTTTTAATTGAAGAGTTAGAAAGTTATGGATTTAGAAA
>DPPH01000237.1:5673-6106 GCA_003539375.1 Clostridiales bacterium | reverse complement strand
GACGAACTCAGTATTAGCACACTTTATAGAAACCTTCGGAAAATGGAAGCAGAAAAATTGGTTCTTTCATCTTGGGAAAAAAGTGAAGGAGGACCAAGAAAAAGAGTCTATACAATAACTGATGAAGGCAAAAAAAGTTTAGAGGAATATATAAACTTTTTAAAGTTTAGAAAATCACTAATGGATAAACTGATTAATACTTACGAAAACAAAATAAATGATAATAATATGGAGGTAAAATGACAATTATAACTATATACAGTCTTTTGGCTGTAACTTTAGGTATATCTTTTTATAAAGATAAAAAAAAGACAAAAAAAGCCCTTAAAGTAGCAAAAAAAGCTCTATTGAAAATGGCACCAAGCCTATTGACCATAATAGGAGTTGTTGGATTAATACTTGGGGTATTAACTCCTGATACTATTTCCAGTTT
>DPPH01000237.1:5091-5386 GCA_003539375.1 Clostridiales bacterium | reverse complement strand
GGAGCCTTAACTTTAATCCCGTCTTTAGTAGCTTTTCCTCTTGCTGGATCTTTACTAAGAGCTGGAGCTACAACTACTACCATTTCAGCATTTGTTACTACATTAGTAATGGTGGGAGTCATCACTGCTCCGATGGAAGTAAAATCTCTTGGTAAAAAATTTACATTACTTAGAAACGGCTTAAGCTTTATAGCAGCTCTGATAATCGCTGTAATTATGGGAGGTATATTAGGATGATTAAAATCATAAAAAAATTTAAGATACCTATTATTTTAAGTTTTATTATATTAGGAAT
>DPPH01000237.1:4389-4857 GCA_003539375.1 Clostridiales bacterium | reverse complement strand
TATTTATTTAACCAAGAAATGGGAAAAAGGTCCCTTTCAGTAATGGCAGATTATGCTAAAGAAATGGCCTTAATAATGCCTGCCGTCTTTTTACTTATGGGATTTATGGAAGTGTGGATAGATAAAGAAAAAATACAAAAATGGCTNNGGAGAAAAGTCAGGATTGAAAGGTGGTATATTTGCTTTCTTTCTAGGAACCCTCCCAACAGGTCCTCTATATGCAGCATTTCCCATGGCTGCTTCTTTATTAAAAAAAGAAGCAAGCGTCTTAAACGTAGTAATATTTTTAGGTGCATGGGCAGCCTTAAAAATTCCTCAACTTATGGTAGAAATAAAATTTTTAGGTCTCCCTTTTGCTGCTCTAAGATTTATACTAACCTTAGTAGGCTTAATTATAATTGGAAGTATTATGAAGATCTTCTTAAAATCAGAAAGTTTTCAACAGTAAAAAAAACACTTTAATATCTG
>DPPH01000237.1:754-4174 GCA_003539375.1 Clostridiales bacterium | reverse complement strand
GAACAGATATTAAAGTGTTTTTTGTTTATCCTACATTTTTTGCATATATATCATTTTTAGGTCTCGGACTTATAGTAACATATAAACTCATTTCTTCATTTACCTTAGGGATACTAAAATCGTCTTCGCCTCTAACAATTCCTATATCTCCCTCTTCAATTTTTTCTACATCCTCATTTATCTTTACTTCTCCAGAACCAGAAAGGACCTTGTATACAACCGTTGATGTTTCATGTTTGTGAATAGGAAGTTCTTGCCCTTTTTTAAAGTTTAAAACAAATACTAAAACATCCTTTTTATCATATATAATCCTCTTAGTAAGAGATTTATCACTAAATATTATATTATCTTGAATTTTCTTTTTTTCCATTTTATTGCCTCCTTAAATCAATTTTTTGACTCTATATTATTACTACCCTCAAAATGAAATTTTATTCTAAATCTTATAAATTTTAGGTTTTTATAAATTTGTATAACGGCTTTTCAAGAGGGTATATAATAAATATAAGCAATTGATAATTTTTATCAATTGGAAATTGTATCATAAAAGGAGGACAATATGAATAAAAAATATTTTATTTTAAGTATATTATTGATTTCTACTCTAATCCTATCCAGCTGTAGTAATGATGATACTTTAGTTTCTAATTTGGAGTTAGAATTAGCAGGTGCAAAAGAGGAAGTTTCGTCCCTTGAGGTAAAGGTAGAGGATTTAGAGGGAAATCTTGATGTCTTAGAAAGTTCATTAGAAGAAAAAAATACTCTTTTAAGTGAACAAGAAAATACTATTAGTAGTCTAAATAGTGAAATTGAGGCTTTAACAAATTCACCAAGTCAATCAGCAAATCTTTTGAATGAAGCCTTTACAGTGCTTGGTCACTTGGCTAATGAAGATGGTGCTGCCTTAGCAAATCATGCCCATCCAACAAGAGGGGTTAGATTTTCTCCATATTTTAATGTGGATGAAAATAATGATATAGTTTTTTATCCTGGTAATACAATTGGTGCTAATATGTTTACTAACACAACAGTATATATCTGGGGTGAATTCGACGGTACTGGTGAAAGTATAGGTGGAGAATATGCATATTATCATAGTAGATTTGTTTACGATGAAGATTATTTAAATCCAGAATTAATTGGTATAAACCAAATAGTAGGAACTGGAAATATGAACAATAATATAGAAGATGTATATCCAAATGAGTCATATGTAGAATTTCACTTTACTGGATTTGATCCCCAGTACATGGGAATGGATTGGAGAAGTTTAGTGCTAGTTTTTGAAGAAGACAACGGTACATACTATTTAGTAGGAATAGTCCACGGAGAATGGACAGCATAAATAAAAATGAGTTGTAGTTATCTTGTTATCCTACAACTCATTCTTTTTTATTATTTCAGAAAAAATATTCATGCTTATAAAAAAGCTATATAATCCTCCAAATGCATATAAGAAACTCTTATATGTTGTTAGACCTGGGTTTTGGTGAGATTTTTTTTCTCCCGTAGCACACCAGTAAGCGAAATGTTCACAGTTATTTTTTCTAATATTATATCCATCAAAATCAGTATTTAGATGATATTCAGCTCTTTTCAGAATTTGTTCTTTTTCTATTGTACTGTAATAATTTTTCTCATATTCTAAAAATCCATCTTTCCCAATAAAATCAGAAATTTTAACCTTTTCTACCTTTGCTTTTTTTAATTTGAAAATGCTTGGACAGTGAAAATGTATTATTTCCTCATCACTCACTTGAACACCGTAATGTTTATAATAAACTATCCTAGCTATCATTTTATCAACTATACTGCTATCCTTACTAACTCTACCTTCTACAGGCTTTACCAGTAAAGGAGTTCTTGTTACGTAAACTATTTTTCCTACCATATAAATGACCATCCTAATAATTATTAATTAAAGTATAGCTTATTATAAGCTTTTAGCAAGCTAATTGATAGTCTTTTTTTTATTTTTAATGAATTTCTAATAACTGTTTAACTAATTATTTATTTTTAGTATCTTGTATTGCAAGTTACTGTGTGTTATTATATATTTATAGAAAGGATGATTATATGGATACTCAATACAAAAAAGGTATTCTTCCTATGTGTGTACTATCTGTCTTAAAAAAAGAAGATTCCTATGGGTATAAACTCTCCTCAGTTATTTCAAAAGAAATAGACGTCTCCGAGGGTACAATATATCCTCTTTTAAAAAGAATGAGAAAAGATGATTTAGTTTCTACTTATTTAAAAGAATCGGATTCTGGCCCTCCGAGAAAGTATTATAAGATAACAGATGAAGGCTTAAGTAGATATGAAGCACTGGTAGAAGAATGGAAAGAATTTAGTGGTAAGGTTTTTAATCTTATTAAGGAGGATTAAAATGGATAAAAAAGAATTTTTAGATTTAACTAAATATTATTTAAAGACTAGAGATGTTCCCGAAGAAGAAATTAAGGAAATTTTAGAAGATTTTGAAGAACACTTCCAAATAGGTCTTGAAGAAGGCAGAACTGAAGAAGAAATATGTGATTCATTAGGCAATCCCAAAGAAATTTCAAAAAATTATGAAAGCAACAGAAAACCTGAGGTTCTTTACTACAACAAATCTGAAATTATGAATAAAAACTTTGAATTACAAAATATAAAGACTATAACCTACGAGTTAAATGTAGGATCTGTTGAAGTTTATCCTTCACAAGATAATAAAATACATGTTGAATTATTAGTTGATAGCGAAGATTATGTAAATGAAGCCTCGGCAAAAATCGATGGAGACTTGCTTAATATTAAAGTTGATATTAATATTAAAGGAATGATTTTCCATCAAAAGTGTGTACTCAGATTATTAATTCCTAAGTCAAAGGAAATTAATATAATTGGCAAGGTTGCCACAGGCTCTATTGACATTGTGGATATAAATACCCATCATATAAGTTCCGTAGTGAAAACTGGAGAGGTAAAAGCAGTCAATATTGTTTCAAATTCTTTCCTAGCAGATGTAAATACTGGAAGCATAAAAATGAAAAACATACAATCTAATATACGTTCAACATTAAAAGCTGGGGATATAAATGGAGAAAACTTATCTGCCACAGAAATTGTAGACTTAAAATTACATGCAGGAGATATAAAACTTAAAGGTATATACAGCGATTTAAAAGTAGAATTAAAAATGGGAGATTTTAAACTGGAAGATTCTTATTACAGAAAAAATGCAGAAGTTACTGTTAAGACCGGAGGCATAAAGTATATAACCGGTGAAAAATCAGAAGGTTTTATTGAGGCTGAGACTAAGATTGGCTCTGTAAAAATTAAAAATTCTATGAATATCTTAAACAGAGAAAAAAGCTTTACAAAAGAATTTGTAAAAGCAAAATTTGAAAAGGGCGAAAATAAAATTAAACTATCTTC
>DPPH01000237.1:0-551 GCA_003539375.1 Clostridiales bacterium | reverse complement strand
GAAAATAAAATTAAACTATCTTCAAAAGTAGGAGATATTGTAATAAAATAAGAATAAGGGATTAGTTTTTTAGCTAATCCCTTATTAATTATATTAAAATTCAGACAACCCTTTAAAAAGTTCTACTGCTACCTCTATGAGTTCGTCCCTGAAATCGTATTTATAAGAATGCAAATTCGGGTAATCTTCTCCATTTCCTATATAACAGATAGACCCTTTAGTTAACTTAGTATAGTGTCCAAAGTCTTCAGACCCTCTAAAGGCTTCTTTTATTTCATTAAATTTAAGTTCTTTCTTTTGACAAACTTCCCTTATTTTATCGTTACTTTCTCTGTGATTGTAGGTTTCAGGAAATATATCATTATAGGTGAATTCAACCTTTAACCCGTAGCTATTTGCTATTTTTTTTGAAAAATTTTCTAAGTTCTCTTGAAGTTTATATAATTCTTTTTCAAGTTCAGCCCTTATAGTAAGCCTAAGCACCCCTTTACTTGCAGATATTCCGTAGGCTTTCTTTCCTACATCTACCTGTATAATGGTACAAAGAACAT
>DPPH01000194.1 GCA_003539375.1 Clostridiales bacterium | reverse complement strand
TGGCAGCATCTTATTTTAATTTAGAAATGGAATATAATGAAGAAAGTTATAATCATGTAAAGAATATTTACAAAAGGTTGAAAAAAGATATGCCTAAAAACAATATAAGACAGGCATATTTTCCTAAAGAAGCTTTAATTTTGGAGAATATCTGTGGAACGGCAAATGGATGTATAATAGAAGACAAGGAAAAAGTTGCAATACTAATGCCTGGGCCACCTATGGAAATGAATACAATGCTTGAAAGAAAAGTCGCTCCTTTTTTGAAAAAAAAATCAAACAAGGTGGTTGTAGGAGAAAAAATTATTGTAACCGGACTTGGAGAGTCAACGGCAGAGGCCATGATTATGGATTTGATAAAAAATCAATCAAATCCTACTATAGCTCCTTTTGCTGGAAAGGGAAGGGTAGTTTTTAGAATTACTGCCAAAGCAGAAAATAAAGAAAAAGCTAGAGAATTAATCAAACCTTTAAGAGAAGAATTACTTAAAAGGTTTGGTAAAAATGCTTATCCTATTGATGAAACGTCAATTGAAAAATACGTGTGTGAAAAATTAATAGAAAAAAACCTGACAATATCTACAGCAGAATCTTGTACCGGAGGAATGATTGCTTCTAAACTAGTAGATTACCCCGGTATCTCTAAAGTTTTTAAAGAAGGTTTTATTACCTATAGTAATGAATCAAAAATAAATCGATTAGGTGTTAAAAAAGAAACTTTAGAAAAATATGGAGCTGTTAGTGAAGAAACTGCTGAAGAAATGGCAAAAGGTGCTGCTTTAGCATCAGGAAGTGACATAGGGTTATCTGTAACCGGTATAGCAGGACCAGAGGGAGGTACTAAGGAAAAACCAGTAGGATTGGTTTATATAGCCCTTTATTATAATGGAAAAACCTATGTAAGAGAAACTAACTATCCAGGCGGAAGAAACGTAATAAGAGAAAGATCAACAAATTATGCCTTTGATTTGATAAAAAGAAAAATATTAAGTTAATATAATAACAAACTTAATAAATTAATAATGATTTATTTTATTAATTCGTGTATACTTTTAATAATAAAAAAAAGGAGGTAGGGAATTTCCCGAAAAATTATGAGTAAAAATACTAAGATTTTAATAGCGGTGCTAGTAGTTGCTGCTGTCGCAGTGGGGGGATACTTTTTAACTAAAGATAAACCTTTCGAAGAAGCTGATGCTTTTGAAATGATGAAAAACTACTATAAAGAAAGTATGAATGTAAAAGCAATAGACCAGGACCTAAAAATGGCTGTGAGTATTGATAGTCAGGATCCTAATATAGGTTCATTTCAAGATATATTAAATGAAGTAGAATTTGAAATGAGTGTTAGAGAAACCATAGAGCCTTTAGTGGTAGAAATGGATATGGGAGTAATTTACCAGGGAGAAGAATCTTTAAGTTTAGAGATGTTTTTAAATGATGAAATGATGATATACAATGCACCTTTCCTCTACAATAAAGCTTTTTACTTAACATATGAAGATTATAATTCATTCATGGAAGAATCCGGAATGCCCGGGCAGACATTAAATATGAAAGAACTAATGGATGAAGCTTTAGAATTTCAGAAAGAGTTCTATACTCTTGAAGGAATTGAAGGAGCAGAAGATTTAGATGTAGAAAAATATGAAAATATTATGAGAGAAAATTTAGAAGGAATTCTTGTTAAAGGTGAAAAGTTTGATGTTGTATTAAACAAAGATGAAAACGACACAATAGAATGCCAGGAAATTTTGATGAGCTTCAATGACAAACAAGGGATTGATTTTTTGATTCCATTACTAACAGAAGCTAAAGATGATGAAGCTATGAAAAGTGTTGTAATAGCTAAAACTCGTCAATATATAGACTTCATGAAATCTTTCTATGATGATGCAGTTTTTGAAACTGCTGGAGTTGAAAACCCTTATGCAGAAATAGAAGAAGTTATTGAAGAAATAGAAACTAACTACACTCAAGGAATAGAAGACGCATTGGTTGAACTTGAGAAAATCAAAGAGAGTGATCATCAATACTTTACAACCATAAACAAAATGGGTATAGATAAGGACGGCATGATGAGGTACTGGAATATGGACTTAACTATTTATCCTGAAGAAATACCAGAGGATGAATACGGTGTAGATATAGCACAAATTGATTTCGATATCGAAACAATTGTAAATTCTTATAATGAAGAGATTCAATTTGCTGACTATTCAAAGATAAGAGAAGAAGGTCAGAATTTAAATCCTCTGATAAGAGAGCCTGAAAGTCAGGAAACTCAACAATTGATGATGCAAATATACGGAAAGTTAATGCAGGAAGTTGGTTCCAATCCATTAATACAAAGAATAGCAGAAGAAATGGGAGTATACTAAAACCATGTTAAAAAAGCTGAAGTTGATGGGATTTGAGTTGAAAAATAGTATTTTAAATATAAAAATCCTAATGATAGTAATAGTACTACCATTATTAACGGTAGTACTATTCAACTTTGCTTTTAGCAGTCTCATAGATCAGGGACCTTTATTTGATGTAGGTCTAGTAGATAAAGAAAAAACACCAACAAGCACATATTTAATACAGGAAATCTTAAAGGATGACGATATTACTTCCTTGATTAATTTTGTCCAGGTAAAAGAAGAGCAAAGTCTCGAAAAAGTACAATCTGGAGAATTAAAGGGAGTTTTTATAATTCCAGAAAATTTCACAGATAACCTAATCAAAATGAAAAACACACCTATGGAACTTATCTAC
>DPPH01000239.1:2817-2973 GCA_003539375.1 Clostridiales bacterium | reverse complement strand
AGTTGTAAAGTTATCATCTGTTAGAATCATGTCGCTAGCACCTTTGGCTACATCAGTACCTGTTATGCCCATTGCTACACCAATGTCGGCACTTTGAAGAGAAGGGGCATCATTTACACCATCTCCTGTCATTGACACTATATTGCCATTTTCCTT
>DPPH01000239.1:578-2506 GCA_003539375.1 Clostridiales bacterium | reverse complement strand
TCTTCATCACTCATATCATCTAATTCAGAACCTTCAATAGTTTCTTCTATGCTTTCGGCAATCTCCAGTTCTTTAGCTATTGCTAAAGCTGTTACTTTATGGTCTCCGGTAATCATTATTGGAGTTATTCCTGCTGATTTTGCTTCTAATATAGAATCTTTTACTTCCATACGAGGAGGATCTATCATACCTACAAAGCCTATAAATATCAATTCTTTTTCCATATCCTTAGGTTGAATTTTACTATCCGTGTATTTGTAACCACAAGCAAGGACCCTTAGAGCTTCTGAAGACATGTTTTCAGATACCTTTAAAAATTCTTCTTTCATATCCTCAGATAAACTTTCTACCTTACCGTTGATTAATACTTTCGTAGATATTTTAAGTAAATTGTCTATTGCACCTTTAGTATTAACTCTAAACTTATCTCCTTCTTTATTTAAGGTTGACATTAATTTTCTATCCGAATCAAAAGGTCTTTCGGAAACTCTTGGGTAATCTTTGTTTAAACTTTTTTTAGAAAGGTTATATTTATCACCAAATTCAACGAGAGCTATTTCCGTAGGATCTCCTGTTCCTTCATCATCTTCAAAGGTAGCATCATTACACAGTACAAAGGTTTTTATTAGATCTTTTTCTGTGCTATTTATATCTTCTATTTTTTTGGTCTTTACTTCTTCTCGATTTTCAAAAGTGTAAAATTCCATTACCGTCATTTTGTTTTGTGTCAAGGTACCTGTTTTATCAGTACAGATTATATTTACAGATCCTAATGTCTCAACTGCAGGAAGTCTTTTGACTATGGCATTTCTTTTAGACATTCTAGTTACACCTAAAGCTAAAACTATAGCTACTATAGCGGCTAATCCTTCAGGAATAGCTGCAACAGCTAAACTTATTGCAGTTAAAAACATATCAAATAAATCTTTTCCTTGTAAATATGCTATTGCAAAAATCAAAACACATACACCAACAGCAATAAATCCTAAAACTTTACCTAATTCTTCAAGTCTTTCTTGTAGAGGGGTAAGTTCTTTGTCTTCTTCAAGATTTTTAGCGATGGTACCAATTTCAGTATTCATCCCGGTACTAACAACTATACCTTCACCTCGGCCGTAAGACACAACGGTAGATGAAAAAGCCATATTAACCCTATCTCCTACAGGGATTTTTTTATTATCAAAAATCTTCTCGTGGTTTTTTTCTGAAGGTACTGATTCTCCAGTCAATGATGATTCTTCGATTTTTAAATTGGCACTATCTGTAAGTCTTATGTCGGCAGGGACAAATCTGCCGGCATCTAATATTACAACATCTCCAGGAACAATTTCTTCAGAATCTATTTCTATAGTTTTGCCATCTCTTTTTACTAGTGCTCTGGGAGATGCCATTTTTTTAAGTTCTGCTATTGCTTGAGAAGCTTTGTTTTCCTGGACTACTCCTATTACAGCATTCAACAGTACAACTAGCAGTATTATGATACCATCTACATGTTCACCGATAATAAAAGTTATTGCAGCAGCTCCAAGAAGAACATAGATTAAGACGTCCTTTAATTGAGATAAAAAAATAGATACCAGGCTTTTTTTCTCTTTTTCTTTTATTTTATTAAGTCCGTATTTGTTTTTTCTTTCTTCTACATCTTTATTTGATAAACCCTTGTCTAAACTTACATCAAGTTCTTCCCTAATTTCTTCTATACTTTTAGTATAATACATTATGCACCTCAATTTTATTTAGTTAACTAATTATATAATTAGTTTCACTTCATATCAAGATTATTGGTTAAATCAATTCTTTTTAAGAAATTTTTTATAAGTTATATCTATTCCCGCTGCCCCTATAGGAGCAGTAATAACTATAGATAAAACGGCTATTGTCAATATCAAGTTACCAGAACCTACCCCATAGGATAAAGGAACTGCTCC
>DPPH01000239.1:0-275 GCA_003539375.1 Clostridiales bacterium | reverse complement strand
TTAACACCTAGCATTCTTAATGTTAAAGCTGTAAAAACTAAAATTACCGAATAAAGTCCAGCATTTCCTATATAAGATATATCAACTGCAGCACCTACCAAAACAAAAAGTAGTAGTTCAGCGCCTACCCAAATTTTAGAAAATTTACTCATTAATCTTTTGGCTAATATCCCATAAAATTTCAAGATAGTAATACCTAGGGACATTACGGCTAACAAACCAGATACTCTTATGTATCCTGTAAAAAGATCTTCAAAGGTTACAAGTAGGAAAGA
>DPPH01000240.1 GCA_003539375.1 Clostridiales bacterium | reverse complement strand
GATTTAACAATAACTCTGAAGTATGTACTATCTAGCAAAGTCTTGTAACTTTCCCAAGAAAAAGTATATACTACATCTCCAAATACTCCTCTAGACATAAAACTGATATAAATTATATACAGCATCGGAATTGTTACAAATAAGATCATCCACATTGATACAGGTCCAGCCATAGCCATGGTTGGTAATGTTTGACTTTTAAAATTATTTTTTCTTTTCATATTACCCTCCATATTAAACCTTAGCTTTTATGGCGACTGCTTTATCAGGATTCCAATATATATAAATCGAATCTTTTTCTTTAAAATCATCATCTTTCTCAAAACGAGAATATTTAATTTCGGTATTGTCCTTCATATCAACGGCTGTTTTAAGGACAGTACCCATATATATAAAATCCTTTATTTTACCCTTAAGGTTAAAGCCTTCAACTGTATCAGTTCCTACTTTTACATATTCAGGTCTAATTGAAACATGTATTTTTTCCCCTACCTTGAAATTATCTCCCTTTACTCTTATATCTCCTGCAGGAGTTTTAACATCTATCATTTCGCTATCAACTTTTACTACCTCTCCATCAAAAATGTTTGATTCTCCAATAAATCCAGCAACAAATCTAGTAATCGGTCTATCGTAAATCTCACTTGGACTTGCTAGTTGTTCAATAACTCCCCCATTCATGATAGCTATTCTATCACTCATAGTAAGGGCTTCTTCCTGGTCGTGAGTTACATAAATAAAGGTAATTCCAAGCTTTTTCTGCAGTCTTTTCAGCTCTACCTGCATCTGCTTTCTTAGTTTAAGATCTAGAGCTCCCAAGGGCTCATCAAGAAGAAGTACCTTCGGATTATTTATCAATGCTCTTGCAATTGCAACCCGCTGCATTTGTCCTCCCGAGAGAGCTTCTGGCTTTCTTTTTTCATAACCGTTAAGCTGTACGAGATTTAGCATTTCATTTACTCTTCTTTTTATTTCATCTTTAGGTTTTTTTCTAATTTTCAGTGCGTATCCAATGTTATCAAATACACTCATATGAGGAAAAAGGGCATAATTTTGAAAGACAGTATTTACGTCTCTTTCAAAGGGTTCTTTATCCTCTATATTTTCTCCTTGAACCTTTATAGTTCCAGATGATGCCTCTTCAAACCCTGCTATCATTCTAAGAGTCGTCGTTTTACCGCATCCAGAAGGTCCTAAAAGTGTTAAAAATTCTCCTTTTTTAACATCAATATTCATTTTTTTTACAACTTTATTTTTACCAAAACTCTTTTCTACATCGATTAAAGTTACAATAGAATCAGACATTTTTCACCTCTTAAAAAAGTTAATTTAAATTCAATTTATACATTATCTTAAATATTTAATTAATTTTAACTGCTAGGCCATAATTCAGTATAGAATGTAGTCCTATCTCCGATATTTATGGATTTTGTAGCTTCTACAACCCTATCATTTATATCATATGAAATAGATTCTAATAAAAATGCAGGTGTATTTTCTTCTACATCTAATATCTCAGCTTCCTTTTCATATAAAGTTGTTATTGTAATCCACTGTTTTGAGAATTTTAATTTGTAATCGTAAATATCCTCAATTACTTCATATAATGAATTATCCTCAAAATCGTATTTCATTAGATTCTCAAAAAGATTCATAGGTAAGTATGAATATTCCAGAGCAAGTGGTATGTTATCTCCATATCTTACACGGACTATCTCATAAACCTTAGTACCTATTGTAGTTTCAAGAAGAGAAGCAATTTTTTTATCAGCTTCAATAATCTCGAACTTCACAACCTTATTGCTTGGTTCTATTCCTTTAGACTTTAACATTTGTGAAAATCCACTGAGCTTTACGAAATCTCTTTCAAGATTTGGGAGTCTAACAAAAGTCCCTTTACCCTTTACTCTATATGCGTATCCCAAATCTACAAGTTGAGATAATGCATTTCTTGCTGTCATTCTACTTATTTCATAAGTTTCACTAAGCTCTCTTTCTGATGGTAGCTGACTGCCGCTTTTATATTCACCTGAATTTATTTTTTCTATTAATGTATCCTTGATCTGTATATATAATGGGGGAGTATATGAATTTGTCACCATATTTTTCCTCCTTTCAATTTTATTGGTATAGTTGTATATACCACTTAATTAATAATACCACGATATGAAAACGTTGACAATAGTTTTTTTGAAAAAATAGCTTTCTTACTCCTTCAATTCCTCCAATACTTCTTTAGCTCTTTGAAGGTTAAAGTTCACAGTCATTAAATTTTTCTGCTCAGTAGTCAGTTTTTCATAGTCATTTATTATTTCTTCTAGGGCATCAGCATCATCTTCAGTCAAATCCTCAAGCGCTCCCAGACCATTAATTCTAGTATCCATGTAGGAAGCTATCCTTACGTTGTTCTGGTCTTCTTCGTACTGGAGCTGTTCTTCCGATTTCAAACTATTCAAACCAGAAAGAACTAGATTCAATGCAACTACCGTAATAAGGATTCCCAAAAAAATAAAAACTATCCTTGCTTTACCTTTAGGTCTGTTGAAAAAATATATTTTATCTCTAATATTTCCAACATTAAAAGCTAAAACAAAAATAGTCCCGTAAGTTACTATTACCAGCAAACTATTTATAATTCTATCAAAAAAAGTAACACCTGTCTGGTTAAAAACAAGAAAGAAAAAGTATAGGTACCCTGCCACAGCTACTATCTTCTTCCACCACGTGTTTGATCTAAATCCTGGAATCTTTCTTAAAAAATCATTATTCATAGTTATCTCCTATCTATATCTGTCTTTATTATATAGTATCAGAATATTTTGCTAGTATCAATTTAAATAGATAGAAACCGTGAAAATAAAAAATACTACAAAAACGATAGCATAGAAAAACTTAGTGAATATATAAGAAAAATCAAGGAAATATAATTCCTTGATTTTTCTTATTAAGATTTCTCGTAATCTCGAAATGACTATTTCCTTCCATCCTGAATTTATCGAAGGTTCGAATAACACGAGGGCTGCCCCCTCGTGTTAGATGGTGTTCTTTTTATTCTTTCTATTAACCTATAGGAATAGGAACTGGATGAGGTATCTGTTCGTTGTTTCTTAAATACGGATAGGAAACTCCTGTTTCTATTTTCCATATTGTACTAAAATCCCAATCTACATATATAAGTACACTATTAGTAGATTTAATCATAGCTGAAGTAGGATACCCAGTACCCCCTGCTGATATACCAATTCCTGAGGTTTCAGTGTCCCAGTAACTGTAATTAACATCCATTGTGTCACTTTTCTTTCCAATCAATCCACCAAGATTATCTGTTCCTGAAACTTTACCAGTAGAATAACAGTTGTTGATAGAATTGCCCCAAGCATTACCAACTAATCCACCAACTGTATTGTCTCCTGATACTTCTGATGTAGAATATGAATTATAAATTTCAGACGATCCTGCTGTCCTTCCAACTAATCCACCAAAATAATAGTTGTTTCCATTAATTTCTATAGCCTGTAACAATCCTTCTGAAAAACTTCCAAAAATCAATCCTTCACTCTGAGCTACTAGACCTCCTACATTATTCTTAGCACGTACAGTGCCCTCTACAGAGCAATTTCGAATTTCTCCACTTCTTTGGTAAGCAACAAGAGCTCCTACCATACTATTGCCTGTAATATCAACATTCTTTAATATTACATTTTCTATTAATCCTCCCGATTCAAGTTCTTGGAACAAACTTTGATACATACTATACCCTTCATAATCAATCGTCAAATTTTCAATCATATATCCATTACCATCGTAAGATCCAGAAAGTCCATCTAACCATCCACCTATAGGCTCCCAACCTTCACCATCATTCCATGGCGAAACTCCTAAATCTATATCAGAAATTTGTTTAAAGTGAGCATCCAGATAGTCTCTAACCTTGTCTAGTTGGTCTGCATTTGCTACTAAATAAGGATCTGATTCTGTACCACTTCCCCCTTCAAATTCACTCGTTGATTCAAAGTATGCTGTGAAGGTTTTATCTTCATCAGTAGTTGTATATCCAAAAGAGGCAGCAGTAGTAATCTGATCTTCACCCTCTTTCCATTCTATAAATTCATAACCTTCATAAGCAATTGCATAAATGGTTATATTTGTATCTGCTTCATAACTTCCACTTCCACTCAAGCTTCCGCCATTATCTATATTTGAATTTAAAGTCAAAGTATACTTGTCAACTGAAGGTCTTGAAGAAGAACTTGTTTTAGGCTGCAAGTTTAAAGGAAGTCTATTTTCATAGATTGATGTTTTTGCAAAATCACCTAAAGCTTCTGTTATTATTCCCCTATTATCAACTTTAATTTCTGTATAGACATAAATTTTGTCTATGATAGAGTATGCAGATACAAAAATACTAACCTCTTCAGTATTTTCATGAACATTTATTTCTTCTACTTTACTCTTTCCATTTACTTGTATTTCAGAAGGTACTTTCACATCAATTTTGGTAAAACTTCCTTCAAGTTCTATCTTTTCTCCAGGGGTCACTCTTATTATTTCCAAATCACCAAAGCTTTCTTTATTTAATCTTTCTCCCTGGAGTTTTACAGAAGAATATAAATATGTTTTACCTATACTAGTACTCCCCTGGGCTACTATCCTTATTTTTCCATCTTTTTTAATAACCAGAAGATTTTCAAGAGAAGAGTTCTTAATTACTATAGAATTTTCTCCTCCACCTTTTACTATGGTGTCTCCTTTCACAGTAATGTTATCTAAGGTAACATCTCCTTCTCCTATTCCTTCTGCTAAATATAGGTCTCCGTCTATTGTCATGTTTTGAAGGGTTACATCTTCTACCGAAACAGTTACATTACCTTTTACTTCAAGCACTTCTTCGTCTAGTCCTGGTCCGTATACTCCTGGTTCATTGTATATAGTACCAAACACATTACTTAATACCATAACTGATTCTGCTCTTGTAATGTAGTTTGATGCTTTTAGGCTCTTGTCTGTATATCCTGTAAGATACCCTTTTTGCACAGCAAGATTTAGGGCAGCTCTACTCCACTCAAGTGTGTCTTTGGTATCAATAAACTTTTCCAGTCCACTTTCTTCATTTCCTTGTAACTGTACTAAATTTTGTAAAATTACAGCTACTTCCTGTCTTGTGATATTATCATTTGCCCTGAAGGTATTGTCTTCATATCCTCCTATATACTCTCCATATATAGCTTTTTTAAGTTCACTATAGTACCACTCACCACCGTTTATATCTTCAAAAGATATCTCTTCTTCTCCTTGCATATTTATAACCTTATTGATTAGGGTTATAAATTCAGCTCTTGTAATATTGTCATTTGGTTTAAAGGTACCATCCTTGTATCCATTTATAATACCCTTCTCTGTCCAGTTTTCTATCTCTGCCTTTGCCCAATGTTCTTCTACATCTACAAAATCCAAACCAGATGCAGAAATATTTGCTCCCCCAATCATCGTAAAAATGATTGCTAGTGTTATTAACCAGCTTAATATTTTCCTATACATTCCTAATCCTCCTTAAAAATTATATTTTACACCATTTCCCTTTTTAAAATTTAAAAACACTCATATAATTTACTGTAGAAAAGGAGCAAAACAAGGGGAAGAATAAAACCCCTCGATCTCCCACAATTAATTAATCAATCTTATTTAGCTTACTATTAATTCAACTTTTTTTAATTTTTATAGGTCTTCTAGTATCTTCCAATGTATAGTTTGATGCATATCCATATCCATAATATAATTCTACTGTATTACCAACTATACTAGTACTTGATCCATCAAGTAAGTCTAGTGTATAAGTTAGTTCAGTTTGTGCTGTATTTACGAAAATATTTAATGTTACTACAATTGGATCAGTTTCATCTTCGTAGCCTTCAGGCATAGTCCAAAGTGCTGTTAAAGTATATGGTCCTGGGTTTGTTCCATCAAATACTCCTATCCAATCTGTAATAGTAGCAGCTATAGGAATATCTCCTTCATTTTCAGATGCTACAACCACTACTTCTGTAGGTAGTTTCCCACTATCTTTTAATGCTTGTAAACCTGTAATATGTTCATCTATATCTAAAGATATTGGTGCTAAAGAATTATAGTATTGAATCTCTAAATACCTTGTCGTAAAACTAAATGAAATCAATTCATTTGTATGACTTTCTTGTGAGGCTCTTTTTACAAGACCATTAGGTATTGTTACTGTATATAAGGTTCCTGGCTTAAGTTCATCGTGTGCTATATTTAAAACACGAGGATCTAAGGTATCAATAGTTGTTAAGATATTTCCTACTATCCCAGCTCCAGAATCATAAGTTATACTTACTCCATTTAAATTATCTCCAGCTTGTTCTATATTCTCGTTAAAGATAACATTAAAATCACCTGTCATCGTAACATCACTTGCCTGATCTTGTGGATATGTTGATAAAATAGTAGGTGCGGGAGCTAATCCAGCCGTAATAGATGCTTCTCCTAATTCAAAGATCATTCCTGTTGCTGTTTCTTTTAGTTCATACCTTACTGTCTTTGTTCCATCTGAAACATATGTTACTAATCCCTTATTGTCTACAGTAATCACATCACTCGTTCCGTCAACAATTTCAAAAGTTCTAGTTTCATCTGGATTTTCTGTATCTGGAAATCCAGTAAGCTGTTTTGTTCCACTAGATATTAAAGTTGTTCCATCTTCAAATATTAAACTATTGCTTACATCATTAGGCTGTTGATATACATCTACTTCAACACTATTGGTTTTTCCACTATCTGATGTTGTATAACTAATAATAGCTGTTCCCATACTTTTAGCTGTTATTACTCTTGTAGTTGGATCAATAGTAGCAACACTTTCCATATCAGAGGTCCACCCTCCTGCTCCTGATTCTGTTGTAGATGCTGTTGCTGTTTCATTTACGTCCATTTGTAATACATCGTTAATTGTTATTTCAGCTCCTGGTGTTACTGTTGTAAAACTCCATGTAATTTCTTCATTTCCAGTTCCTTCAGAATTTTGAACTGTATTTGCGGGTATAGTCACTGTAAAATTATTATTTTCTAAAAATTCTCCATGGGTAATTGTTATTTTATTATTATCTCCATCAAAACTGGCATTAACTTCTGGTACAGATGAAGCTTCTGTATTATTGTATATCTCTATGCCACTAAGACCATTTAATAAGGTTACGCTTATGTCAAATTCAATACTTACTGTAACATCTGTAGGTACCTCCATGCCTCCATCAGCTGGAGTAAGGGTGGATGCAGCTGGTGCTGGTTCAGGTGTCACATGTGTTATATCAACACTTGCTATATTGCTTACTTTTTTTCCTGGTGCTTGTGCAGTTACGCTAAGACTATTTGTTGAATCAGCTGTAAGAGATACTGATATATTGTAATTACCGCTAGAATCAGCTACCCCATTAGCTGTTCCTGAACCTCCGGTTATTGTAATATTTGAATCAGGTTCAGCAGTTCCTTCAATGTTTATGCTAGTCACATTAACAGTTTGTGATAGTGTTGTTATAGTTGGTGTTGAAGTTTGTAAGGGAGGTTCAACTTCAATTAATCTGATTTTCCCATCAGTTGAGTCTGTATACATAACATAAAATTTATTGTTTAATAAAGTCAATGGTACATAATCTCCATCAACAGATATCGTACCCATGTTAAGTAAAACTTCATTAAAATGTACCTTTAGTTCACTAGAATCTATTCTAGATACAACTATATTTTCGTTATTGATTTCTAATGAAGAAGCTGAGCCTCCATTATATGTGAATCTAGTAACAGGTGATCCCAAATTACCTACTAAATCAGTAGTCATTTCTGAAACTACTATATCTACTCCACTCCTATACAAGGCATATATTTTACTATTTTTGAATTTTAAATCATATATGTCATATTTGTTTGTATTTGTACTAATTGAATCTAACGTCTGTGAATTATTTCCAACAATTTTTATTTCTCTATCATGATTTACATACATATCGTGACTATAACTTCTGTTTTGCAAGAATTTATATTTATTATCATTTTCATCTATCTCAAAAGCTACAGGTTTTTCGGCTGGATACGTTCCAGATTTCCAATCCCTATCATATCCTCCACTGTAGAGAACCTGAGTAGAAAACATT
>DPPH01000267.1 GCA_003539375.1 Clostridiales bacterium | reverse complement strand
CAGATTAATAAATGGAGAAAACTCACCGGTAAAAATTATTAAATACAATAAAAAAGAAAATGATAAAACTGTAAAAGAATACCTAAATGAAATATCAAGTGAAGAAAATAAATTTTTAATAGTAGTTGACGACTGGATTGATAATAAAGATCTATCAACAGTTGCTTGGAAAATATTTAATAATATAGATCCAAAAAGAGATACAGTTATTAAAATGAGAAATGATGATAGTTTATTTGTCGGAATTGATGCTACCAGAAAAGGTGAAGACCCTGGATTTAAAAGAAACTGGCCTGATGATATAGAGATGACTACTAAAATCATAGAATTAGTAGATAAGAGGTGGCCGGAATATGGCATTGATAAATACAAATAAAATATTTAGTAAAATTAAAGATTACGGAGAACTTGTTATGTTCTCCCATACCTTATTTTCCTTACCTTTTGCATTAATAGCAATGTTTTTAGCAGCCGATGGGATGCCGGAAGGTAGAATAGTTTTCTGGATATTAGTTGCTTTATTTGCTGGTAGAAATGGAGCAAATGCCTTAAACAGATATGTAGATGCAAAATATGATGCTAAAAACCCAAGAACAAAAGACAGGCACATACCTTCAGGAAAAATTAATAGGTCAGAACCCCTTATTATTACTCTAATACTATATATAGTTTTTGTATTTGCGGCTTACAAGATTAACAATATTTGTTTTTATTTATCACCGGTAGCATTAATTATGTTCACTTTATATTCCTATACAAAAAGATTCACATGGTTATGTCACGTGATTTTAGGGGCTACCTGTGCTGGAGCTCCAGTCGGAGCTTGGCTTGCTGTAAGAGGCAGTTTTGATTTAATACCTATAATATTTGCTGCTGTAGTAACTTTGTGGGTAGGTGGATTTGATATATTTTACGGCACCCAGGATATAGATTTTGATAGAAAAGAAGGACTCTACTCTATACCGGCTAGGTTTGGTTTTAAAGGAGCTTTATGGATAGCAAGGGGATTTCACCTGATAATGTGGATACTACTTTTATCATTGTATTTTATAACGCAACTCAATTTAGCATATTTAGTAGGAGTTATAATTAGTGGTATATTGCTAATAATAGAACATTATATAGTAGACCCAGAACATAAGAATATAATGAATCTAGCATCATATAATATTAATCAATTTATATCAATGATACTACTAGCATCATCAATTTTAGATATTTTTATAATATAGAGAGGTTCTTATGAAAAAAATAATTGTCGGAATAACAGGAGCAAGCGGAAGTACTTTAGCAGAAAATTTAATAAAGA
Source organism: Clostridiales bacterium (assembly GCA_003539375.1). Classification (GTDB taxonomy): domain Bacteria; phylum Bacillota; class Clostridia; order Tissierellales; family Dethiosulfatibacteraceae; genus UBA8670. The sequence continues at coordinate 9,173 of DPPH01000267.1, read as the reverse complement.
AATTACTTTCACTAGGACACCATGTTGAACTTGTCCTTACTGAAAATGGATTAAGTGTATTAGAATATGAGTTGGAGGAAAAATTTGAAGATTTAATTGAAGAATTTAAGGAAATTTCAGATGAAATCACTCACTATTCAAATAATGATATGTTTTCCAATATAGCCAGCGGCTCTTATAAAGTAGATGCTGTAATTATTATACCCTGCAGTATGGGTACATTAGGTAAAATAGCCAATGGTATTAGTGATAATCTATTGTTAAGAAGTGTAGATGTTGCTGTTAAAGAAAAAACTCCCCTTATTTTAATAGCCAGAGAAACCCCTCTATCAGGCATTCACCTTGAAAATATGTTGAAAATAAGTAGACTAGGAGGAGTAATAATGCCACCGGTGCCCTCTTATTATAATAAACCAAAATCTCTAAAGGAATCCGATGATATTTTTGTCGGAAGGATTTTAAATTTTTTAAATATTAAAAATTCCCACCATAGAACCTGGGGTACTGAAAATGAAAGGTGAAGTTTTAGTAAATATAAAAAATTATTCAGTATCATATCCAGATGTAGAAGCCTTAAACAATGTAAATGTAGAAATAATAAAGGGGCAGACATATTCCATACTTGGTCCATCAGGATGCGGCAAGACAACTTTTCTTCATGGTATAGCCGGATTATTGCCGGGAAAATGTAATATTTCTGGAGATGTGATTACAAATAAAGAATTGGTAAAAAGCATAGTATTTCAAGATTATGGATTATTTCCCTGGAAAACTGTGAAGGAAAACATACTTCTTCCAATAGAGATAAGAAATCAGGTTATTTATGAGTACGAAGAAGATTATGAAAAACTAGTTGAAAAACTGAAGATATCTGAATACTCTAATTCATACCCTGATAATCTTAGCGGCGGACAAAAACAGAGAGTAGCTGTTGCTAGGTCTTGGATTATGAATCCGGACCTACTTCTTTTAGATGAACCTTTCTCTTCCTTAGATGCTATAACAAGAGAATCTCTTCAAGATGCAGTATTAAATTTGTACAAACAAAATCCAATCACCATTATAACTGTTACCCATAGTATAGAGGAAGCAGTTTTTATGGGAGAAAATATTATAATCCTAAACAGTAAGGGAGAAATAAAAAAGAATGTTAAAAATAAAGAATTTGGTGATATAAAAGCTAGAGAAAAAGAAGGTTTCTATGAAAAATGCTTAGAACTTAGAAGAATAATGAAGGAGCTGTAATTATGAAAAGACACCCTTACATATACAGTATATTTATAATATTTATTATCTGGTATTTAGCTCATTTATTAGTTATGAAAAATATAGTTCCATCACCAATAGAAACTTTTGCATATATTTTCAAAAACATTGGAGATCTAGGAATAAATGTCCTAGTAAGCTTATATAGGATATTTACTGCAATACTTATAACTATTGTTTTAGGTTTTGTGGTTGGTATTGGAACTGCTAGAAACAAAAAAATCGATCAATTTATTACCCCACTTTTATATACCTTATTTCCTATTCCCAAAATAGCTTTTTTACCTCTGTTGATGCTTTTTTTAGGACTAGGTGATGCATCAAAAATAGCCTTAGTCTCGCTAATACTATTTTTTCAGATATCCATTACAATAAGAGATGGGGTTAAAAAAATCCATCCTTCATATTTTTTGTCTATTAAATCTTTAGGTGGACATGGGTTTCAAGTATACAAGCATGTTATTCTGCCAGCCATACTTCCAAATTTATTTACTTCTATTAGAGTAAGCATAGGCATAAGTATCTCCGTACTATTTTTTGCAGAAAATTATGCTACAAATTTGGGAATAGGTTATTTTATAATGGATTCCTGGTTGAAATTAGATTATACTGCTATGTTTTCTGGTATAGTTCTTATAAGTCTCATGGGAACATTCTTGTTTAATATTATAGATATATTAGAAAGAAAAATTTGTGTTTGGAATTAAATGGTTTAATTCAAAGAGATTGTAGAAAAATTAACTAATTTGTGTTAAAATTTTAAATTGTAAAAATATTTAATTTTATAAAATTAAAACATAATAGAAAGGCGGAAAATATGAAAAGAATAATTTTATTAGTATTAATATTAATTTTAGGTCTTACAGCTGTAGGCTGTAGTGAAAAAGAGCCTGAAAAAATAAACTTTGGAGTAATGTCGGACGTAGGAGCAGTCCCTTTTTTAATTGCAGATAAAATGGGATACTATGAAGATGCCGGGGTAGAAGTTGAAATAACTGTATTTAGAAGTGCTGTAGATAGGGATACTGCACTGGTAACGGGTAATATAGATGGAGCTATGGCTGATATGCTGACGATTTTCTTCTACAGAGAATCTGGCTTAGATTTCAAAATGACTTCTGATACCTACGGAAACTATAGAGTAGTAACTTCACCAATCTTAGATGATGAATCATTTAAAAATTTAGAAGAAATTCAAGTAGGCTTATCTTCAAATACAGTAATCGATTTTTCAACTGATATAGTGTTTGATAATTTAGGAATTAAAGATAAACTTAAAAAAGTCGCTATACCACAGATGCCGGTAAGACTAGAAATGCTTTATGCAAATGCCTTAAATGGATCGACCTTACCGGAACCATTAGCCTTTTCAGCAGTAAAAAATGGAGGAACTGTGGTTGGAGATACCGAGAGTTTTGATCTCTATCCGGCTATAGTGTTATTTAACAATGAAACTTTAGAAAACAATCCAACAGGAGTTGAAAAGCTTTATGAAGGATACAACATGGCGGTAGAATATTTAAATAAGGCAGAAAAAGATGAGTTTTATCATTACTTAGTAGAAGAATTAGGTTTTCCTGAAGAGATAAAAGAAGATTTTGTTTTTCCAGAATTTAAAGGAAAAAATCCACCTCATGAAGAGACTTTCTATGTAGTATCGGAATGGATGCTGGAAAAAGAATTAATTTCTAACAAATATGATTATAGTGAATTGAATTACGAATAAGATAGCCTATATTAAAATATGTTTATTTGATAATAAGAGAATTTCTGATATAATTATATAGATAATGCAAGGGTGGTGGTCAGATGTCGCATCAGGCAATTTATAGAAAATTTAGACCTATGGATTTTGAATCTGTTTTAGGTCAAAAACATATAACAGAAACCATAAAAAGACAGATAATGAAGGACTCAGTAGCTCATGCCTATTTGTTTAACGGTATAAGAGGTACTGGGAAAACATCTACTGCGAAAATATTTTCAAGAGCGGTAAACTGTTTAGATCCACAGGATGGCAATCCCTGCAACAAATGTGAAATCTGTGTAAGTACTCTAAAAGAAACCAACATGGATGTAGTGGAAATGGATGCGGCTTCAAACAACTCTGTAGAAGATATAAGGGATTTGAGAGAAAAGGTTAAGTTCTTACCCTCAAAAAGCAAATACAAAGTCTATATAATAGATGAGGTTCATATGCTTTCTAAGGGAGCTTTTAATGCCCTTTTAAAAACTTTAGAAGAACCACCGGAACATCTGCTTTTTATATTAGCAACTACAGAGCCGGAAAAAATACCTGCTACCATACTTTCTAGATGCCAGAGGTTTGACTTTAAAAGGCTTTCTGTAAATAACATGATTAAAAACATGGAGTATATATGTAGCGAAATAGGTGTTGAAGCTGAAGAGAAAGCTCTCAGATTAATAGCAAATAGCGCTGAAGGAGCCATGAGAGATGCCTTAAGTATCCTTGATAGGTGCTTAAATCTAGAAGATGAAAAAATTACCTACGAATCCGTATTGGATTTACTAGGTACTGTTAATTACAGTGTAATAATAGATTTCACAGAAAACATAATAAGCAAAGATATATCAAATATGATGTTTCATTTGGATGATATACTGGGTGAAGGAAAAGAAATCACTCAATTTTTAGATGATTTAATTAAACACTTTAGAAATATGCTTATATTAAAAACATCTTCAGAAGGATATAAATACATCTCTGTAGGAGAAGATATTTCAGAAGATATAAAAAATCAAGGACTAAAGATAGACGAAGATACCATAATTAAATATATCGAGGAACTTTCTGAAACTTTAGCTCTATGTAAGAAAGCATTAAACGAAAGGGTACTTTTAGAAACTCGTTTAATTAAAATGATCAGAGAAAAACCTGCACAAGTATACCAACAGCAGGATCAACAACAGGAAACTCAAACAGTAGTAAAACCTGAAAAGAAAACCAGTGAAAAGGTCAATGAAGAAAAAAAACCTTCAGAAAAATCAGAAACACCTGATAAAAAACCAGAAATGAAAACTACTAATAGTTCTGGAGATTTTCAACTTGTAGTTGAAAGCTGGGATGCTATATTAAATGAAATAAAAAAACTAAGAGTAAGTTTTCATGCAGTTATAAAAGAAGCAGAACCCTATGAGCTAAAAGGAGATACATTAAAATTTGTTTTCCAACCAAACTACAAATTTCACTACGATCAGGCAACAAAAAAAGAAAATCTAGACTTTTTTACAGCTTTTGTAAATAAAAAATTGAATACAGATTACAACGTGGAATTTTCTTTTAATGATGGTAAAAAAAAAGTAGAAAATGAGGAAGATTCCATTGATATAATAAAAGAAGCCGAAGAATTTTTCGGACAAAAAGTAGAAAAAATTAATGATTAAACAGGAGGAATAAAAATGGGAAAAAGAAAAATGCCGGGTGGCATGGGTAACATGAGTGGAATGATGAAAAAAGTACAGAAGATGCAGAAAGAAATGGCAAAAGTTCAGCAGGAATTAGAAGCTAAAGAAGTTGAAGCAACTGCTGGCGGCGGAGTTGTAAAAGCTGTAGTAAATGGGAAAAAAGAACTTGTAAGTTTAAATATAGATCCAGAAGCTATGGATCCTGATGACGTAGAAATGACTCAAGATCTTATTATAGCTGCTGTAAATGAAGCTATTGCCAAAGCTGAAAAGATGATGGAAGAAGGAATGGCAAAAGTTACCGGAGGAATGAACATACCTGGTATGTAAGGAGCTGATTAGATGGACAAATATGCAGCACCTATACTGAGACTTATAGAAGAATTTTCTAAACTTCCTGGCATAGGAAAAAAAACAGCGCAAAGACTAGCTTTTTACGTTCTCGACATGAAAAATGACCAGGTTATGGAACTGGCAAGAGCAATTGTCAATGCTAAAAAACACACCAAATTTTGTTCAATATGTGGAAATCTTACTGATGAGGATCCCTGCGAAATATGCTCAGATGAAGAAAGAACCAAGAGGACTATTTGCGTATTAGAAGATGCAAGAGATGTTGCAGCTATGGAAAGAATGAAGGAATATACAGGCAAATACCATGTATTAAATGGAAACATATCACCAATGGATGGTATAGGCCCGGAAGATATAAACATAAAATCTTTAATTAAGAGATTAGACGACAGTGTAGAAGAAGTAATATTAGCAACAAATCCTACTATTGAAGGAGAAGCAACAGCTATGTATATAGCAAAACTTATCAAACCAATGGGGATAAAAGTCACAAGAATAGCTCACGGAATACCTATTGGAGGAGATATAGAGTACACAGATGAAGTGACTCTGGCTAAATCCTTTGAAGGAAGAACAGAAATCAAATAATAAAAAGTTCGGTTAATAGCCGAACTTTTTTGTTTTCATAAAAGAGATGTGCTTAAAATAACTACTTTAGGGTAAATGTATTATATAAATAAATTGGGAGATAACTATGAATAAACTAAGAGAAATAATAGACGAACTAAAAACTGTATTATCAGGAAGTACTATAGATGCTTTACTGCCTCCTTTAGTATTTTTAATTATTAATAATATCTTTGGTATTACAGCAGCAGTTGTTTCAGCTTTAATACTATCTCTAGCTTTAGGAATAAAAAGAATATTGAATAAGGAGTCCTGGAAATATGCCCTAAGTGGGTTTATAATAGTAAGTTTAGCTGCTGGACTGGCTTTAATAACAAAAAATGCCTCCAACTATTTTATAGGTGGAGCAGTTGGAAGCGGAATGTTTTTTTTATTAACAGTAATTAGCCTAGTAATCGGAAAGCCCATGGCTGCTTATGCAAGTCATTTAAGTAGAGGTTGGCCTTTAGATTGGTTTTGGAGAAAGGACGTAAAACCTGCATATAAAGAAGTTACTATATTTTGGGCACTGTTTTTTTTGATGAGAATGGCTGTACAAATAAACTTAATATTAAAAGCCAACCCGGATCAGCTTGTATGGGCAAATACCCTTTTAGGTTGGCCTGTTACACTAATTATCCTTATTTCAAGTTATATATACGGCACCTGGAGATTGAAAAATTTAAAAGGTCCCGGTGTAGATGAATATATAGAGGGGAAAGAACCTCCTTGGGAAGGTCAGAAAAAAGGATTCTAACCTTTATCAAGTAGTATATTTTTTCTTGCACCAAAGAAAAATTCAACCCAATCTCCCTTGCTTTTGTAGAAAAGTATAAGTAGGTATAGTGAAGCTGTGAAAAACCCTAAGATCATCATTAAAATAGTCCAAATTACAGCTCCCGTCCTACTTCTCTCCCTGAAAAATATCCACATGGAAAAAATAGTAAAACCTACGTAAAGATCAATCAAAGACATAACACCCCATGGGTTAGATAATAATTTACCACCATCTACAAAAAAATCACCATTTATAAATCCATTTAAAAGTCCTGCTGTCATAGCTCCTAAGCACAACCAGGATATTATTTTTCCTATTTTCATTATTTACACCCCTTTTTTCTTTATATTTATATATACCTTTTAATTGAAGAATTATACTCTTATAAATATAATAAAAGATACTGTTAAATCTATGTAAATAAAAGAGTTAAATACTTATAATTATTTTAAAAACTGGGTATTAGTAGTAAAGAAACCAATTAAGGAGGAATTTATGTTTAACTTTAAAAATGTAAAATATAAGGATATTTTAGATATAAAAGATCTTCACATAGAAAAAAATAAAATTACCTGTATTGTTGGAGAAAGCGGCAGTGGAAAAACCACCCTACTTAAGCTTTTTAATAAACTTATAAGTCCCGATAAAGGTAAGATTAAATACATGGATAAGAATTTGAGAGATTTTGATTCAGTTAAACTAAGAAGAGAAGTAGTAATGCTCCCACAATCACCAGCCATATACGAAGGAAGTGTGAAAGATAATCTTCTTATTGGATTAAAATTTAGCGAAAAAGATGAAGTTACTCAAGAGGATTCATTGATGAAAATATTAAAAGAAGTAAGTTTAAATAAAAATTTACAGGATAATGCAGAGAAGATGTCGGGGGGAGAACAGCAGAGACTTGCTTTAGGTAGGATTATACTTTTAGATCCAAATGTTTATCTTTTGGATGAACCCTCTTCGGCATTAGATGAAGAAACGGAGTATCTTGTAATAGAAAAAATGGTAGACCACGTAAGAAAAAACAACAAAACTTTAATAATGGTAACTCATACAAAAAGAATAGCGGAAGAATTTGCTGATAATATAGTAGAAGTAAAGAAAGGTAAAATTGTATCATCGGGAGGAGTAGACCATGAATAGCATAATAGAATTAGGAATTTTACAGGTTGCAGCGGCATATATTTTCTCATTAATAGTTCTTGTAATAGTTAAAGTTAGAGGAATATCGAGAGAAAAAGAGATTATAATATCTACAATAAGAATGACTTTGCAGCTAATATTTACAGGTTATGTATTAGTTTATATATTTGAAAACATGAATCCGTGGATAACTGTACTGGTAATTTTGATAATGGAAGTTTTTGCTATACACAATATTTTTAAAAGAACTAAAGATGAACTTTCAAAAAAAATGAAGACAATAATAGCAGGATCCATGGCAGCTGGCACTTTAGTAAGTTTGATTTTTTTCCTCTTTGTAGTTATACAAATTTCTCCTTGGTACAACCCAAGATATTTCATTCCTATAGCTGGAATGCTTATAGGGAACTCCATGACGGGAATTTCTCTAGGGGTTGATAGGTTGGTAGACGGTATGAATAGTAAAAAACATATGGTAGAGTCATCACTTATGCTTGGTGCAACTCCAAAGATGGCTGCTAAAGAAATAGTTGATAATGCCTTTGATGCAGCTATACTACCAACTATAAATTCAATGGTAGGAATGGGTATAGTATTTTTACCCGGGATGATGACCGGTCAAATTCTATCCGGAACTTCTCCAGTTACAGCTATTGAATATCAGATAGCTATAATGATGGGAATACTAGGAAGTGTATCTCTTACGGTTATATTATTTGTACAGTTAGGATATAGAACTTTTTTTAATGATCAAGACCAGCTTACTTTAAATGATTAAATTTATATTAACATTCATTATCTTTACCATGGATATATTGACATTAACTATCTAATTTAATATACTTGTAAATGAAAACAAATATCATTTGATGGTATATTACCTTTAGAGAGGAACAGATATGACAAAAGTTAAATTAACAAAAGTAAATTCAAATAGTAAATGTAGGGTTTTATCTTTTGAGGGAGGCCCTAACATGCAAACTAAGTTAGAAAATTTAGGTATAAGAATAGGCAACGAGATAACAGTAGTAAACAGCTCCTTTATAGGTGGACCTATAACTGTTTTAGCAGGAAATACAAAGGTAGCAATAGGTAGAAAAATGGCTGAAAGAATAATTGTTGAGGTTAGGAAATGAAAAAGATACTATTATTAGGAAATCCAAATGTTGGAAAGAGTGTAGTCTTTTCCAAACTAACGGGAACTAGTGTAGTATCTTCTAATTATGCTGGGACTACTGTCGAGTACACAAAAGGTCACATGAAATGGAATGATGAAATTGTAGAAATTATCGACGTTCCGGGAACCTATACACTGGAACCAACAAATAAAGCCGAAGAAGTAGCAGTTGAAATGCTGGATGAAGGTGATCTGATAATAAATGTAGTTGATTCTACAAACCTAGAAAGAAACTTAAATCTTACCCTTCAACTTCTTGAAAAGAAAATACCTATGATTATTTCTCTAAATTTTTGGGATGAAACTGAACATAAGGGAATTAATATAGATGTTGAGAAACTTGAAAAATACTTTAACGTTCCGGTTATACCTACATCTGCTACAAAAGGTATAGGACTTAAGGAAATAATAAGAAAATTT
>DPPH01000149.1:10333-11622 GCA_003539375.1 Clostridiales bacterium | reverse complement strand
AGGTGAAAAAACCTATGGAACTAGAGAAATAGGGGATGTTATTTGTCAGTACATATAAAAATAATGGTGAAGCAATTTTATGCTTCACCATTATTAAAATTCTACTATATCTTGAAGTATTTCACCTTGTCTTAAGTTAGTTCTAAAGTTTTCAGTAATTCTATTTATTTTTTCTAACTTTACGAGTATTTTCCTTTCATCTTCGCTTGTTTCAATGACTTTATGAATACCACCGTTTTTTATAACAATTCGCTTATCGCCCATTAAAGCCAAACTTGGATCGTGGGTAGCCATCACTACTATTTTTTCTTCATTTACTAAGAGGTTTAAAGCTCTTTTTTTATCTATTCCTGCATTTTCTATCTCATCAATAAGTACAATAGGAGAGGTGCTCAATATTGCTGTATCAGCTATCATTAAAGCTCTAGATTGTCCGCCACTTAAACTCGTAATAGGAGTTGATAAATCGAATTTTTCTCCAGCTAATTGATTTGCCCCTTCTATAATTTTATTGATTACTTCTTTTTCATTTTCTATCATTCTACTTTTAGCATGAAGTTCAATAAATTCTTCAACGGTTAAGTCCATTACAAAATTCATATTTTGGGACAGTTGAGCTACAAGTTTATTAGAAGAAGAAAATCTCCATTTTTTATCTGGAATTTCATCATTTATCAAAATACCTCGATTTGTAGGTGTATCCTTATTGGCAGTCCACTCTATATCAGCAAGGAGCCTACTTTTTCCTGACCCTGTAGGACCTACGATAGATATTATTTCACTTTTATTAATTTTTAACTCTGTAAAACCTTCAGGATTTCCATTTTTATCTGTTCCCGGAAGAATTGTAAGAGAATTAACCTTATCATCTTCCTCAATACCTAAAAATTCTATCATCTCATTTATATAAGACTCTAAATCGGATTTTATCTTTTCAGAATCTATAGCCCATTCTTCAATTTCTTCCTCTGTAAAATTATCTAATATTTCTTCAATTGTTTTATTTTTTTTGTTTTCCACTTCTAATTGATTATTTTCAAAAAAAGATATTACGAAAGGATATTTGTTTTCTAATTCATTAATAGTTTTATTTTTTATGTCCATATATTTTATCATTGACTATCACCTAAATCTATTTTTCTAACATTTCCCATCTGGTAATCATCTCCAATACGAGTTTCTCCTAAGCAGTATGAACATAAGGCAGAAGGCATAGAAAATCTCAATTTCTTACCTTTTACACTATCTACATGAGATTGGTCATCATATAAAAGAGTACTTAACTCAAA
>DPPH01000149.1:0-10021 GCA_003539375.1 Clostridiales bacterium | reverse complement strand
TCTCCCTTTGTAATTACAACTATATCTGCAGATTTAAGCATAGGACCTATTTTTTTTGGTGTGTTTGTACCGCTTAAATTATCGATGACGCATACGGCTTTCACGTCTTGTATATAAGGAGAACATCTATTACACAAACCGGCACTTTCAGTAATTAATACATCTAATTTATTTTCCTTGCCCCATTTTACCACTTCTTCAATATTACTGACAAAGTAATGGTCTGGGCAAAGAGACCCTGAAAGTCCTTTTTTAACTGGAACATTTATCTTTTCGTAAAGTTTATCGTCATCTGTATATAAACAGTCGAACTTCACGACTCCTACATCTAATTTTCTTTCTCTTAAAGCTCCAATAGTTTTTATTATTACAGAAGTCTTACCAGATGAAGGAGGTCCGGATACAGTAACTAGATTCATTTTATAAACTCCTTTACACTTTCGTTAAATATATCTTCACATTTCTTTATTAAGCTTCCTATATCATTATTATTGATATAATCCCATCCAAGCCACATGTATTTATTTTCAGAAGGGATTCTATTATCAACATTTGGATTTACACTTGGAAATTTCCCATTGTGAGAAAGTATTTCGCCCACTTCTTTAGAAGCTAAAAAGTCTACCACTGGTTGCATTTTATCCTTCTTATCTTTTTTAGTAAGCATAAATATAGGACTAATTATTGATCCGTCTTCAGGCCAAACTGGTGTCATAGGACTATTTCCTTTTGCAAGTCTGGTAAAAAAGAAAGGCATTATTGTTACTATGGGTTTTCCTGTCCTTTTAGCATGGGATTTAACCATTTCAGATGGATGCATACTTTTCTTTAAAGTCTTTCCTAATTTTCTAACTCCTTCTTCACCGTAATTTTTATAGATATTTAATAAAATAGCATTAAATAAATCAAAATCACCGATTGGGAGACTTACACTATTTTCAAAATCTCCATATAAAATATCCTTCCAGCTCTTAGGCATGGCTCTTTCTCCAAGCTCCTCTTTATTTACTAAAAATACAGCAGGAACTACTCCCAGCATTGAATACTCATTGTCTGGATCTTTAAGATTAATATTATCGTTATTAAAATCTTTATTGTAACTGTCAAATCCGGTAAAATCTTCAAAAACATGCTGCTTTTTAAATTTACCCATTAACTCTTTATCAAAGAATAAGTCAAAACCTGCAGACATAAATATGTCTGATAGGTCATCTGCAGTTTTTCCTTTTTGAATATCTTCTTTCAACCAATCCACGCCCATGGATGCAGGTTTTAATTCATAATCTATTACTAGGTCATCTTCTTTACTTTCATACCATTTGTTTAGTTCCTCTAATAAAGGATTTTTTACAGGGCATGGTAAAACTCCAAGAATTTTTACATCAGCTTTTTCTTCGCTTTCTTTAATTCCAGAAGTTACATCTACTTCTATATTGTTTTCGATTAAATCTACAAGCCTTTCTTCAAAAGTTTCTGGATTAATCTTCTTAGATTTTAATGCTGTTTCAAGATTTATCGCTCTAGCTATGGTTTTTCTTTTGTTTTCGTCTTCTATAGTAGTAAAGCCTAAAGAAATTAATAAATCTTTAGCCTCTTTATATTTTTCTGTTACATCATAAACTGTATCTTTCATATCGAAATATTTATTTGCCATTAAATACACTCCTTTTTATATTATGGGTATATGATAACATCTATCAAAAACAAAGTACGTAACATTTGTTACAAAACAAAATTAAAATTCCCTTACAGGAGGTTCTTTTCTTTGATAGGTAAGAAGAAGTATAGAAAAAATTATAATTAAAGCTCCAATACCCTGTACAATTGTAATTTCTTCTCCTAAAAATATAATTCCAGCACTTACAGTAACTACTGGTATAAGATTAATAAAAATATTACATACAGTAGCTTCTAGGTACTCTAAAGCATATATAAATAATAAGTAGGCAGCTGCAGAACTCAAAACTCCCAGATAGATTACGTGGATATAAATGCTTAGAGGCAAATTAAAAATATTTGTATTATTAAAAGGCATAAGCAAACCAAAAAATAAAAATCCTATAAGGGTTTGATAGTAGGTTATAGTGATGGTAGTATATTTTTTATATAAGGGCTTTGATAGAAAAGTATAAACAACCCAAGAAATAGATGCTAAAAGAATTAGTATTGATCCTATAGCCATATCAGTAATATTTCTTCGAGGATCAAATCCAACTATAAATATAACTCCGACTACTGATAATATAACGCTTACTGCCTTTTTGGGAGTGATTTTTTCTTTATTGATAATAGTTTCAGAAACCATTGTAAAAACCGGGATTACAGCGATTAATATTGAAGCAGTAGAGGCTGTTAAATATTTCATGCCGTAGTTCTCAAACATAAAGTATAAAAACACTCCAGTAATACCTCCGGCAAAAAATAGTTTTCTATCTTCTTTAGCCATCTTTATTTCAGGATATTTTATTTTTTTAATGATATATAGTGCAATAATAGCAATAAAAAATCTCCAAAATGCTAGAGAAATTGGATTGAAGTAGTCTAAAGATGCTTTTGTACTTATAAAAGATATTCCCCAAATTAAAACAGTAGCTAAAATGGAAAAATAACCTATGGATTTTGAGTTGTTCATTACTTGCGCCTCCTGTATAATGTATGTATATCATAATTAACAAAATCAATTATAACACAGTAAAATTATATTTTCTATAAAAGAGGTGACTCATGGATCTAAACTTAGTATTAACAGCAGTAACGCCAGGAATAGCACTGGCATTTATTATATATGCTATAGATAAGCATGATAGAGAACCGGTAAAACTTTTAGCTAAAACTTTCATCGGTGGTGCACTGATAACAATTCCTACAATTTTTTTAGAATCTTTTTTAATTGGTTTTAATATTTTTGGAGGAATTATTGGAATTGCATATCAAGCTTTTATTGTAGCAGGATTTTCCGAAGAATTTTTAAAGAGATTTGTAGTAATGAGGGTAGCTTTTAATAATAAACATTTTGATGAAAAGCTCGATGGTATAGTTTATGCAGTTTTTTCTGCATTAGGATTTGCAACAGTTGAAAATATAATGTATGTAGTATTTAGGTTTGCAGATGTAGAAAGTGTAGGGGTATATAGGGCTGTTCTTTCAGTTCCGGGACACATGCTTTTTGCAGTAACTATGGGATACTATCTTTCACTTTCTAAGTTTTCTAAAACAGAGGTAGAGAAAAGATTCTACTACAAAAAATCTTTGACTGCACCTATGCTTCTCCACGGGACCTTCAACTTCATACTTATGTCCGGCAGCGGATTTTTAATGATATTCTTTATACCCTTTGTAATTTACTTGTGGAGGGTAAATATTAAAAAGCTTAATATTTATTATCAGGAATCAAAAGCTGAAAACAGCATTGATCCTTTCGATGGAGAAGACTTATGATGAAATTAAATGAAGGGGAAAGGATTGAAGACCTTCAATGTAGAGGTCTTAAGATTATTCAAAATCAAAACTGGTTTTGCTTTGGAATGGATGCAGTACTTTTAGCAAACTATTGTCAGATAAAAGATGGAGAAGAAGTAGTAGATTTAGGAACCGGTACAGGAATTATTCCTATACTTCTTTATGGTAAAAATAATCTAAAAAAAATATACGGAATTGAGCTTCAAAAAGAAGTGGCTGAGATGGCTCAAAGATCTGTTAGTTTAAATAATATAGAAAAACATATAGAAATTTTAAATATAAACATTAAAGACTATAGACAATACCTGAAAAAAAATCATTTTGATACGGTAGTTACAAATCCTCCTTATATTAAAACTACAAGTAATTTAATAAGTCCTGAAAAGAAAAAAGCTATTTCAAGGTATGAAGTAGAAGGGAATCTTGAGGATTTTATTAAAACTGGATCAGAACTTCTTAAGCACCGAGGTAAGTTTTATATGGTTTACAGACCGGAAAGATTGATAGAAGTAATTCAATTAATGAAAAATTATAAGATAGAACCAAAAAAGATACGATTCGTACAAAATAAAATTAACGAAAGGCCAAATTTAATTCTCATTAAAGGAGTAAAGGCGGCTAATCCACATCTTATTGTTGAAAAGCCCCTCATAGTTTTTAAAGCAAATGGTGAATATACAGACGAAATAAACAAAATATACAGTAGTTAGGTGGTAAAATGAGTAAATTATACGTATGTCCAACACCCTTAGGTAATCTTGAAGACATGACATATAGAGTCATAGATACATTAAAAAAAGTTGAGTTTGTTGCAGCAGAAGATACTAGACACAGCATAAAGTTATTCAATCATTTTCAGATAAACACCAAAATGATAAGCTATCATGAGCACAACGAACAAAGTAGATCAGAAGAAATAATAAATAGAATTAAAAATGGAGAAAGTTGTGCATTAATATCTGATGCAGGTATGCCTGGAATATCAGATCCTGGACAAATTCTAATAAAAAAGGCGGTAAATGAAGGTATAGAAGTAGAAGTATTACCGGGAGGAAGTGCTTTTCTACTTGCATTGGTTGCATCAGGCTTTAATACAGATAGGTTTGTTTTTGAAGGATTCCTTCCTAGAAAATCAGGAGAAAAAACCCAAAGACTTATGGAACTAAAGCAGGAAAAAAGAACTATGATCTTTTATGAAGCACCTCACAGAATACTAAAAACTTTAAAGGATATTGTTGGTGTTTTTGGAGAAAGAGAAATTAGTATATCTAGAGAAATAACAAAAAGATATGAAGAGCATATTAGAGGCAATATTTCCCAGGTAATAGAAAAATTGAAAGATGGTACTGTAAAAGGTGAATTTGTACTTGTATTAAAAGGTTATGAAGGAGAAGTTGAAGAAAAAGAAGAAATTAGCATAGAAGAACAGTTAAAGATTTTTTTAGATGAAGGTTATTCAAAAAAAGAAGCAGTAAAACTCACAGCAAAAAAATTAAATGCTAGAAGAAATGAAGTATATCAGAAATCTTTAGAAATCTAAAACATCTCCACTTAGGTTATGATACCTGCAAAGTGGAGATGTTTTAAATTATTTTTTAATTGGATATTCTTTCAATGTTTCACTAAAAGCTTCATCTATTATATCTAAAGATTTTTGAAGATCATCATCTGTATGTCTATGAGCAATGTACCAGTGGTGGTAAGGTTGTATGAACAAGCCTCTTCTTATAGTTTCAGTATAAAAAAACTTTCTACGAATTTTATAATCATCGTCTACCTTATCGAAGGTAATAAAAGGCATAGGTGGAATTCCTGAAACAGTAACAGGAGCATTATGTTTATCAACTATTTTCTGTAAATCCTTAAGATATTTGGTGCCCCTTTCCCACATTACATCAGTAACTTTTTCTCTTTCTAATATATCCAGGCATTTATGAGCTGCCACCATTTCTAAACTATTTGGAAAGAAAGTAGAAGAAATAAAAACATCTTTTTCCATAACATTCATTATTTCTGCTTTTCCTACACAAGCACTTATTGGATAACCGTTTGCTAATGCTTTCCCAAATACAGACACATCCGGTATTACTCCGTATCTTTCTTGAGCACCACCCATAGCTACCCTAAATCCAGTTCTTATTTCATCGAAAATAAGAACAACATTGTATTTATCTGCCAATTCTCTAACTTTTTCTAGATAACCCTCAGGAGGTGGTATAACTGGTTTAGCTAAAGGATGGCCTACAGGAGTTATTATAATACATGCTGTATTGTCTTTGTTTTCTTCAAGCAATGTTTCTAGTTCTTTGATATCACCGTATTTAAAACCCTTAGTAAGTTTTTGAATTTCTTCGGGAACTCCACCAGGATTTTCTACACACCAATCGTGCCAACCGTGATAACCGCACCTTAATATGATGTCTTTTCCTGTATAACCTCTTGCTACCCTTACTGCTATTCCAGTAACATCCGAGCCAGTCTTTGCTAAAACGCACATTTCTGCACTTGGAATCAAGTCAATCAATCTTTTTTCAAGAGTATTTTGTACTTCTTGAACTAAGCTAAAACAAAAACCCTTATCCATCTGAGTTTTAACAGCTTCATTTATTTCATCCTCATCATACCCGAGAATAATGGGTCCATAGGCACAGAGCATATCTATATAGTCATTGCCATCTACATCTACAATGTGACCTCCGTAGCCTTTTTCAATAAAAATTGGATACTCACCTTCAACGAAGTTGTAAGGTCTTCTAATACCCATAACTCCCCCGGGTGAAAGTTTTTTGCCTTCTTCATAAAGTTCTAGTGATTTTTCTAAATTTAACTTTTCACTCATAAAATTACCTCCTAAATTTATTTTGCCGTTATTTAAATTATACATTTATTTAATAAATTGGTCAATTTTGTCATAAAAACTCGCTGATTTACTTAATAAAAACCTTGACTTAAATTTTATATCTGATATACTGTAAAAAAACAAAGAAAGCATTGAATAAGAGTAGTAGATATAGAATTAGATTCAAAGAGAGCTGATGGCGCTGAGAATCAGCAATCTAATCCGTATTGAATGGACTTATGAGCGACTTCCGAATTAATAGTAGGTTCGTCCGGGATCTCCCGTTATAGAGATAGGATATCGGAATATTTTTCCCGTATTCGATGAGATAATCTTTTATTAAAAGATTAATATGAGGTGGCACCGAGATAATATCTCCCTCTATTTAGTTAATACTAAGTAGAGGGATTTTTTAATGCTCATGTTCAATTTGTTATTCTCTGCTAAAAATTTAGGAGGAGAAAAAAATGGAAAGAAAAGAATTTTTTGGAGATTTTGGAGGTACTTATGTACCGGAAGGTTTGAAGGTTGCTTTAGAGGATTTAGCTGATAATTTTTACAAATACATTGAGGAAGATGATTTTAAAAAAGAACTAATGTATTATCACAAACAGTATACTGGTAGACCAAGTCCGCTGTATTATGCAGAAAGACTTACTGAAAAAATAGGTGGAGGTAAAATATATCTAAAGAGAGAAGATTTAAATCATACTGGAGCTCATAAGATAAACAATACCTTAGGTCAGGTATTATTAGCTAAAAGAATGGGTAAAAAAAGAATTATCGCTGAAACGGGAGCAGGACAACACGGCGTTGCAACGGCAACTGTTTGTGCTATGTTCGGTATGGAATGTATAGTGTATATGGGCGAAATAGACACGATAAGACAATCTTTAAATGTATTTAGGATGAAACTACTGGGAGCTGAAGTAGTTCCTGTAAAAACCGGCACAAAAACCTTAAAAGATGCAGTAGATGCAGCATTGGAGGATTACATTCAAAATTACGAAGAGACCTTCTACCTACTAGGATCAGCTGTCGGACCTCATCCCTACCCGATTATGGTTAGAGAATTTCAAAGTATAATTGGACTTGAAGCGAGAGAACAAATACTGGAACAGGAGGGAAAACTTCCAAATTACATTGTTGCCTGTGTAGGCGGGGGAAGTAATGCAATAGGATTATTCCACCCTTTCTATAATGATAAAGAAGTAAATATAGTTGGAGTAGAGCCTGCTGGTAAGGGGATAGATACAAAAGATCACGCTGCTTCCATAACTAAAGGAAAAGAAGGAGTTATACACGGATTTAAATGCTACACATTATCTGATGAAAATGGAGAACCACTGCCTGTGTATTCAATAGCTGCTGGATTAGATTATCCAGGAGTAGGACCTGAACATTCTTTTTATAAGAAGTCAGGAAGAGGGCAATACACCTACGCAACTGATAAAGAAGCAATGGATGCTTTTTTAGAACTATCAAAGGTAGAAGGAATAATTCCGGCTCTAGAAAGTTCTCATGCAGTAGCTGAAGCATGTAAAATAGCTTCAAAGTTAAGTAAAGAACAAGTAATTATAGTTAATTTATCTGGTAGAGGAGATAAGGATGTGGATCAGGTAAAGGAAATACTGAAAATGTAGTATTATATTGATTCATGAAACTTTCTGAATATTCTGAATATTGTATGTATAAGAAATAAATGTTAATATATAAATTAGAGAATAAAATTCAGGAGGTAAATATGACAAATACATTATTAGGTAAACCAGTAGCAGATAAAATAACAGATGAAATTAAAATTGAAGTAAAAAATTTAAAGAAAAAAAATATAACTCCCAAACTTTCAATAATTAGAGTTGGTAGCAACCCAAGCGATATGGCTTATGAGCGAGGAGCTCTGAAGAGAATGGAAAAATCCGGAATAGAGACAAAAGTCCATGAACTTCCGGAAGATATAAGTGAAGACGATTTTATTAGTGTATTAGAAGAAGTAAATAATGATAAAGATACCCACGGTATACTAATTTTTAGACCCTTACCAAAGCAGCTTAGAGAAGAAAAAATTAAATACACAATTTTACCTGCTAAAGATGTAGATTGTTTTTCTCCTGTAAATGTAGCGAAGATTTTCGAAGGAGATGAATCCGGGCTTCCACCGGCAACCCCAGCAGCCGTTATTGAAACATTGAAACACTATGATGTAGACTTAAAAGGCAAGAATGTTGTCGTAGTAGGAAGATCTTTAGTAGTTGGTAAACCTGTATCCATGATGTTGTTAAAAGAAAATGCAACGGTTACTATATGTCATTCAAAAACAAAGGAATTAGAAAAAGTAGCTTCTCAAGGAGATATTTTAGTAGCAGCTGTAGGAAGAGATAGAATGATAAATTCTAAGTATATCAAAAAAGATGCAATTGTCATAGATGTAGGTATAAATGTAGATAGTAATGGTAATATGCATGGAGATGTGGATTTTGAAGATGTTAAAGATAAAGCCTCTATGATAACCCCTGTACCTAGAGGAGTAGGTTCTGTAACAACCTCTATATTAGCTAAAAATGTTGTTAAAGCATGTAAACAAATAAATGGACTAAAATAACAAATTCCCCTCAAAAGTGAGGGGAATTATTTTTATATATTATCAAACCATAGACTTATTTCTTTATTAGCAGACTCTACACTATCAGAACCGTGTACAGCATTGTAGGTAAGACTAGTGCCGTAAAGATTTCTTATAGTGTTTTCTTCAGCCTTATTGGGATCGGTATGGCCGTTAATTTTTCTAACCTTCGATATAACATTTTCTCCCTCTAAAACCATGGCAACAACTCTGCCACCGCTCATGAAGTTTATTAGTTTCGGGAAAAAGTCCTTTTCTCTATGTTCTTCATAATGATTTTCTAAGAGATTTCTATCTGGTATTAAAATTTTGATATGAGCAATATCTAATTTTTTTTCTTCATATTTTGATATTATATTTCCCACTACTTTCATGTGAACAGCATCAGGTTTTATTAATACTAAAGTTCTTTCCAATTAATACACCAACCTTCTTTTTATTCTTACCTTTAACATTATAAGGCTTTTGCTTATTTTTTTCAACAAGTAGTGTTATAATTTAGGATAATTAACCAAATAGAAAAAGCCTTCCTCATAAGAGGGGAGGCTTTTTCTAACTTCCATCTAAAAATATATTAATTATTAGAGAGGTAAAGGATTAAATCCTGAGTATACTAGTATTCCTATTACAATAGCTACTGCAAGAGAATAAATTACCATTGGAATGGCATTTCTTCTAATCAATTTACCTTCCATTCCTATAACACCAACTGTTGCACATGCTGCTACTACGTTGTTTACACAAACCATGTTACCTATACCACCGCCCATTACTTGAAGAGCTACAATAAGTACCTGTGGCATATCTAATATAGTTGCTGTTTCAAATTGTAATGATGAGAAAAGTATGTTGGATACTGTATTGGAACCAGACATAAATGCTCCCAATACTCCAATAAATGGAGCTACAAATACATAAGCATTACCAGCTATTCCTGCAATTGCTTTGGCCATTTCACTAAGCATACTATCTAAACCGCTTCCATTTACTCCAGAGTTAAGCATTAACTGAACCATTGCAACACCTGCAAATATTGCAAAAGGTGCTACCTTAATTCCTTCTTTAAAAGATTTGTTTTTACCGAAAAACCTAGTCATTAA
>DPPH01000153.1 GCA_003539375.1 Clostridiales bacterium | reverse complement strand
TAAGAACCTGCGATGAAGTAATGGGAATTACCGCTTTAGGTCTTGTAGATAGAGGTTTTGATGTAAAAGTAGCTCCGGAATTCGACTTGAGATTGGAAGATACGGATTGTATATCCTGCGGTCAGTGTATAGATGTATGTCCTGTTGGAGCATTCCAGGAAAAAATAAATACACACAAAGAAATACCACTAAATCTTGAAAAAACCGAGTCTGTATGCAGTATGTGTTCTCTAGGATGTAATATAGTTTACCAACACAATGGTGATAAAGTCTATAAGGTTACACCTAATAGAGAAAAAGACGATGGTATACTTTGTAAAGATGGAAAGTTTGGATTTGAATATATCAATAAAGAAGATAGGATTTTATATCCAATGGTAAATGATGAAAGTACAACTCTCAACAAAGCAGTAATAGAGTTGTCAACTCAGCTTAAATCAGTGAAGTATGTTAATGGAAAGGATTCTATAGGATTCTTAGTATCTCAGAGATTAACGAATGAAGAGTTATCAGTAATTAAAGACATTAGTGAAACTTTAGAGACGGATATGATAGGTTCCCTAAAGGTTAAGGATGAAGAAATTGAATCTACAAATAAATACGAAGAACTATACAATACAGAATTAATTTTGACAGTTGGAAATGTATATGAAAACTTTGTACCTATGGGTGTTAAGGTTAAAAACTTAGGAAAACCATATATATCAATATCAGAGGCAGGTACTCGATTAGATAAATTTACCAACGAATACCACCAGGTAGATTTAGAAAAATTCTTTAAAGATGTACTTGAAGCTGTGGATAATGAAGAAGCAGATGTATCAGTAGAAGCTCTTCAGGTTGCAAAAGCATACAACAAAGTTAACAAGCCGATGTTTGTAGTTGATGAGAGATCCGTATCATTAAAGGTACAGAAACTTATAAAAGAAATAGCAGAAAAAACCGGTAAAATAAACAAACCTCACAGAGGTATAATTACTCTTAAGGATGGAGCTAATGCTCAAGGAGCGATAGACTTAGGATTTAATAAATCCGGTGAAGAGATTGTTAGTAAAGTTAAAGATGGAAGCATAAAAGCTTTAGTAGTAATCGGAGAAGATATAGAAGGAGTTCAAGAACTAAAATTAGACTTCTTAGCGGCTTCAGATATGTTTGTTACAGATACTGTAAGAGAAGCTGATGTAGTAATGCCTTTGAATACCTTAGCAGAAAGTAAAGGATCAATGACAAGAACAGATGGTACTACTCAGTACTTAAATGTTGCTTTAAAACCAAAGACAGGCATTTCGAATTTTGATATGTTTAAAGAAGTTTTGAATTATCTAAAACCAAATAAAAAAGCGATTTAGATAAAAAAAGATGCAGTCTCTGATTATAGGAGACTGCATTTTTAATTTATCCAATTAATTTTAAAATAGTATTATAGGTCATATTTAACAACCCCAAAAATCTTATAAATGAATAATATCTTTCTTGTGTGGTAAGTATGTAATAGGAAAAGTACAAAATTCATATAAAGGAGAGGTTAAATAATGAAAAAAATTCTTATACCAATAGAGAAAAACTCTGAAGAAAAGAGTACAATAGATGAAGCGGTGAAAATAGCTGAAAAATTTGACAGTACCATTACTTTGTTTAATGTTGATAACAGCAAGGAACTTTTAAGAGATATTGACAGCGGAGGATTTATAGACGAAGATAAACTTTATGAAAAGTTTAAAGACACTACTTTTTTAGACGAAGTTAAAATGATGTACAGAAATAAGGGAATCACTACTGAAACAAAAGTATCAGAAGGAGATCCTGCATCAGCTATATTAGATGAAGCTGAAAAGGGAGATTACGATTTAGTAATTATGAAAACTCATACTATGAAGGAAAGAAAGAGATTCATGCTGGGTAGTGTTACAAATAAAGTAGTTCATCATATTAATGTACCTATAATGATAATAAGATAGTTGCTCAAAAAGCACCTCTTAAGGTGCTTTTTTGTATATAATTTTCCAAATATGCTATAATAATACCATTAATACTTAATAAAGGAGCAGACTATGATAATATTAGACAAGATTAAAAAGATTATAAGCAGTATATGGTTTTATCCTGCTGTTTACGGATTTTTATCCTTGCTGGGAGCATTTTTTATTATATTAATTGACACGAGATATCTTTCCCAGTTTCACACCAGTATTCCTGAAATACTATTAACTACTCCGGAATTAGCAAGGGATATTCATGGAATTATAGCAAGTGCCTTTATTACCATAACTACTTTTACTTTTTCTATAACAATGGTTGTACTTACTATGTACATGTCTCAATTATCCCCGAGGGTTGTAGAAAACTTTTTGAAAAACAAAAGTACCATGCAGTCATTTGGAATATTTGTTGGAGGCTTTACTTATTCTATAGTATCATTGCTTTTTACTAGAAATACCAGTGAGGGATATCTAGTTATTTCTGCTAGTATTGGAGTTGTTTATATAATTGTGGGACTGATATACTTTTTACTTTTTATCAATAGTGTTGCTACCTTTATTCAGACAAGCAATGTAATAGATAGGTTACATAAGGAATCTATTTTAAAGATAAAAAAATATAAAGCAACATTAAAGAATAATCCTATTATTAAAGAAATTGATAAAGAAAAATATGGAAACAGTAAGGTTATAAGATCATCAGAAAGTGGTTATATACAAAAACTTGATTATGATGAACTATCACAGATAGCTAACAAGAAAAAGTTGATAATCCACTTTGAAAAAGTTATTGGACAGTTTATAAATAAGGACGAAAAAATCTTCACCGTATATGCACAAGAAGATTTGGAAGATAAAGAAGAAATTTTAAACAAAATTAAGAAATTAATTTTAATAGGAAAAAGAAAAACAGAGGAGCAAGATTTTAGCTATACTATACAAAAGATAGTAGAAGTTTCTCTCAGAGCTATATCGCCAGGTATCAATGATCCAAATACAGCTATTCACTGTGTTAGGATTATAGGAGTGCTTTTAGGAATGCTGTCAAATATTGATGATGGATATATAGTGGTTAATGAAGATAAAGAATCAGAGGGTTTAGTACTTCTTGAAGCCTATAGTTTTAAGATGATACTTCACGATGCATTTACTCAAATTGTACACTATGGACACGGAGATATTACAGTGGTAATAGCGGTAATGAGAGCTTTAAAATATGTTTCTTTTAAGAGTAAGAAAGCCAACAAAAAAATAGTGAAAGACTATATAGAGTTTGTATATAGAAAAACTAAGAGCAAGCATCTAGATGATTTCGAAATAGAGATTTTGGATATGGAAATGGATAGTTATTATAAGTATAGTTAAAGGAGAAGTGAGAATTCATGAAAGATGAAATTTTAATTAGAGATTTTAATGAAGAAGATTTAGACCACATTGTTATAAGACATGGAGATATTTATGCACGAGAACATGATTTTGATGAAAGTTTTAAAGATTATGTGAGAAACCCATTGAATGAATTCTATGAAAAATTTGATAAGAACTCTCAAAATATTTGGATAGCTGAAGAAAAAGGAAAAACTGTAGGATTTATAGCTTTAGTCAAAGTAGATGATGATACAGCTCAACTCAGATGGTTTTTACTTGAAAAGGAAATGCGGGGAAAAGGCATAGGTAATATGCTTATGAAAACATTAATTGATTTTGCAAAAGAAAAAAATTATAAAAATATTTATTTATGGACGGTAGATTTTTTAGATGCGGCAAGACATCTTTACGAAAAATATGGATTTGAGTTACAAGATAGAAAAACCAGCATCGTATGGGGAAAAGAATTAATAGAAGAAAAATGGAGCTTGAAATTATAACTAATAGGCGAATAAAATACTTGATAATTATTAAGGATATGTTACAATTATAATAATAAAATGAATTAATTGTAACATATCTTGAGTTCTGCAGCAAAA
>DPPH01000233.1:5301-11025 GCA_003539375.1 Clostridiales bacterium | reverse complement strand
GAAACCCTTATGAGTCACTGGTCCCACAGACACGTAGCATACATATCTGGAATGGGAACCTTCGGTATAAACAACATGCTCATCACAGAAGCCGGATGCAGCGGTAGGTTGGGCACTCTAGTGACAGACCTAAAAATGGAAACTGATAGGAAAATAGAAGGAGAAAACTGTCTGTACAAACACAATGGTACCTGCGGAGTATGCGTAAAAAAATGCCAGTTTGGAGCATTAACATCCGAGGGTTACGACAGGAAAAAATGCTATGGTATACTTCTTGAAAACGATGAATATCATAATGACATGGGACTTACAGACGTTTGCGGTAAATGTGTTGTAGGATTACCTTGCTCCTATAAAAATCCCGTAAAGTAGAAAAATAATTTTAATATATAATAATATCCTCAGGAGGTGCAACCATGAACGTAAGAAAAGTAGATGAAATAGACAAAAAGATACTTTTCCTCTTATCGGAAAATGCAAGAATATCCTATGTAGATATAGGAAAAGAAGTAAATCTATCTAGAGTAGCGGTAAAATCGAGAATAGATAATCTAGAAGAAAATGGAATAATAGAAAAATATACTATAGACATGAATCTAAGAAAAGTAGGAAGAGAAGTTGCTGTCTTCTTTGACATAGAAGCAGAACCGGGCAAGCTGTATGAAATAGGAAGAACCCTATCAGAAAAAGATAATGTAACCGATATATACCAGATGACAGGCACAGGAAATCTACACATGCATGCCTTGCTAAATAAAGATGATGAGCTTAACGCATTCCTTGAAAAAGAGCTCTACTCAATAGATGGAGTACTTAAAGTAACCAGCAGAATTATACTCACAAGATTCAAAGCAAGGACGGGAAGAAAACTTTAAAAAAATACAAAAAACTTCAATTTGAAAGCCTAGAATATTAATAAAAAGTAATATTCTTTTAAGAAAATAAATAAACTTACATATAGTAGGTTTATTTATTTTTTTTCAAAAAACAGCTTGCATAATGCAAGGGAAAAAAATTTGCCAAAATTCAAATTAGATGTATAATAGATATCATTATTAAAATGTCTTAATAAATACTTAATAAATTACTAAGGAATTTTTTTAGAGAAGAAAACGGAAATTAAAGTTATATAATGTGATACAAAATAAACATATCAAAGTGTATTTTATTAACATAAATACATTTGGAGTAGAAGCAAGTTACCTGGTATCAGTTTATAAATGTATAAATATTATAGAAAAATTAGTTCTAATTCTGTTTTCCTATCTATAGTAATTTATTAAAGTAAGTTTTACATTTCAAAAGTAAATGTATAAAAATTAACAGGCGGTGGAATATGCAAAAATACATAGCAAAAAGATTATTTCAAATGGTAATTATGGTATTAGGTATTACATTTATAGTATTCGGAAGTTTGTATCTAGCTCCTGGAGACCCAGCACAGATACTGGCAGGAGAATCTGCAACTCTTACAGACATTGAAAACCTTAGAGAGTCTCTAGGTTTAAATGATCCCTTTTTTGTACAGTACGGTAGATACCTTAAAGGATTACTTCACGGTGATTTAGGTACATCCTTACAATCAAGGCAACCAATATTAGATGAGATAAAAATTCGATTTCCAAACACAGTAAATCTTACAATCGGCAGCATGATAGTAGCAATAGTAGTAGGAGTACCTCTAGGAATCATATCAGCTATTAAAAGAAACTCATTTTTAGATTATATTGCCACCACTACTGCACTATTTGGAGTATCCATACCAAACTTCTGGTTAGGTATTATGCTTATCTTAGTATTTGCAGTAAAGTTGGGGTGGTTTCCTACAGGAGGTATGACCCACTGGTTTTATACTCCTACGGGACTTAAACAGATTATACTACCTTCTATAGCTCTAGGAGGAAGGATAGCAGCTATTTTTATGCGGCTAAGCCGGTCAGCCATGCTTGAAGTTATGCAGTCTGACTATATAAGGACGGCAAGGGCTAAAGGAGTAAAAGAAAAAGCAGTAATCTGGATACATGCATTTAAAAATGCCCTTACTCCCCTTATTACAGTTTTCGGGACCAACTTTGGAGCTTTACTAGGTGGAGCTATGATATCAGAGCAGGTATTTGCAATAAACGGATTGGGAAGGTACATGATAAATGCTATCTACGTTCGAAATTATCCGGCGGTGCAAAGTGCTGTACTGGTATTTGCCGTATCCTTTATACTGGTAACCCTTATTGTAGACATTATTTACGTAATCATTGATCCGAGAATAAGTTACGAAAGTTAGAGGTTTTATATGAGTGAAATAAGCGTTAAAAAAGAAAGTTACTTTAAAAATTCAGTAAAAAAATTACTAAGAAATAAATTAGCGACCATCGCACTGGTAGTGCTTATAATAGAAATAATAATAATATTAGGAGCACCATTATTTACCCCTTACGATCCAGCTAAACAGAGTCTACAAGAAAGACTAATTCCCCCGAGTCTAAGCGAACAACCTTTAGTTGGATACGACGGGGAACCTTTACTAAATGCAGATGGTGAGGTACAGTATGCCAACTTCCATCTTTTAGGAACAGACAATTTTGGAAGAGATATTTGGACCAGGATAATCTACGGTGGACGAATATCCTTGTCTGTAGGATTTGCAGCTATAGGACTAGGAATGACCGTAGGAGTTATGGCAGGACTTTTTTCCGCCTACTATCCAAAGGTAGATGCAGTAGTCATGAGGATCATGGATGTAATGTTCTCCTTTCCAGGAATACTACTGGCTATGCTTATAGTAGCCATGCTTGGTACATCCTTGGTAAATGTAACCCTGGCAATATCCATATGGTCCATACCGACTTTTGCCAGAATAGTTAGAGGAGAAGCCCTAAGTGTAAAGCAAAATGACTATATAAAAGCTATAAAATCCATAGGAGCAGGAGATTTAAGAATCATATTTATACACATTTTTCCAAATTGTATAGCACCTATCGTAGTGTATTCAACTATGAGGATGGCAACGGCAATACTTTCTATTGCATCTCTAAGTTATTTAGGTATTGGAGCTCAGCCTCCTTTATCAGAATGGGGAACTATGGTAGCAGCAGGAAGAGACTACATGTTTGATGCACCTCACATGATAGTAGTACCAGGGGTAGCAATAATTATCACAATGCTATGTTTCAATATTTTAGGAGATGTATTAAGAGACATACTAGATCCTAACTTAAGTGATAATTTTTAAATAAAAAATTTTAAAAAAAGAGAGGGAATTTAAATGAAAAAAACCAAAAAACTATTAATGCTTTTATTAGCACTAGTACTAGTATTTTCACTAGCAGCATGTGGTGGAGGGACAACAGCACCAGTTGAAGAACCGGAAGAATCAGAAGAACCGGAAGCAGAAGAGCCAGAAGGCGAAGAAGAGCAGGAAGCTGAAGAAGAAGTAAGAACTGACCTTAATATGGTTGTTCAAGCTGAACCTGTAGGATTTAACCCACTAAAAACAAATGACTCAGCTTCATCAAGAGTAAACGTACAAATGTATGAAACTCTATTTGTAAGATCTTTTGATGGACAAAGCTACGAGCCACTTCTAGCAGAAAGCTATACAAACCCTGACGACACTACATGGGTTATAAAGCTTAAAGAAGGCATCACTTTCCACGATGGAACACCTTTTAATGCAGAAGCAGTAAAATACAGTTTTGAAAGAATCATGGATCCAGAATACGGATCAGCAAGAGCATCTCTAATGGCTACAGTAGAATCAGTAAATGCTTTATCAGAATACGAAGTTGAAATAAAAACTAAAGCACCTGATGGTGTTATGCTTGCAAAACTAGCTCACGCAAATGGAGCTATTGCATCTCCAACAGCAGAACAAAATCAAGATTTAATGGCTCAACCTGTAGGAACTGGACCATATAAATTCGTTGAATTTGAATCTGGTTCTCACGTTATATTAGAAGCAAACGAAGATTACTGGAATGGAGCACCATTCATTAAAAATGTAAGAATAGATATAGTACCTGAAATATCAACAGCTATTTCTAAATTAGAAACCGGCGAATCAGATTGGTTTGAAGGTATAACTGCAGAACACTTATCAAGAGTACAAAATATGTCGGGAGTTAAACTAGTTTCAGAACTTTCCGGTAGAGTAACATATCTAGGAGTAAGAGCAAATAGTTCAAAGACTGGATCTACAGAGATTCCAGAAGTAAGAGAAGCTATATCTTATGCACTAGACAAGCAGGGCTTTGTTGCTACACAAAACGGATTAGCAGTACCATCAGATTCTCTAGTAGGACCAAAGGTATTTGGGTACACAGAAGATTCTGAAAGTTACGGCACTGGATTTGACATGGAAATGGCTAAACAAATAGTAGAAGAAAACAATTTATCAGACAAGCCAATACATATACTAGCATCTAATAGTTCTTTCTACCCAGAAATAGCAGAATGGGTACAGGCATCATTATTAGAAGCAGGATTTAAAGAAGTAGAAATAGAAATGATGGAATGGGGAGCATTCCTATCAGAAACAACTCAGGAAAATAGAATGGACATATTCCCATTAGGATGGTCAAACCTTACTGGTGACGGATCTGAATTATTCTATCCAAACTGGCACTCAGATAACATCGGTGGAGGAAACAGATCATACTACCAGAATCCTGAATTTGAAGAATATGTAAATGCATCACAGACAACTCTGGACATGGCTGAAAGATTAGAAGCTCTAGACATGGCTAATAAAACAATCGTAGAAGACAATGGAGTATATCCAATAATGCACTCAAACAACGTTTATGCATATGCAGAAGATCTTCAAAACGTTGAAATGGATCCAGGCGGAAACTTCTACATAAAACTAGTAACAAGAAAGTAGTAGGTAAATATGGGAAAATTGCTTGAAGTATCAGACTTAAAAGTAGGATTTAGAATAGACGGAAAAGAATATCTGGCTCTTAGAGGAATTGATTTCGACTTAAGCAAAGGAGAAACCCTTTGTATAGTTGGAGAGTCTGGCTGCGGTAAAAGCGTAACTTCCCTTGCTATCATGGACTTACTTCCCGTCAACGGTAGAGTCGTTGACGGGAGTATAAAATTTAAAGACCAAGAACTTACAACACTATCTAAGAAAAAAAGAAGGACTTACAGGGGCAAAAAAATCGGCATGATATTCCAAGAGCCGATGACAGCCCTAAATCCCCTTCTTACAATTGGTTTTCAATTAAAAGAAGCTCTAAAGCTTCACAAAGGATTAACCGGCAATGAAGCCACTGAAAAAGCCGTTGAATACTTAGACAAGGTTGGAATCCCTGAACCAAGAGCACGACTTAAGCAGTATTCATACCAATTAAGTGGTGGCTTGAGACAGAGGGTAATGATAGCAATGGTACTTTGTGCAGAACCAGATATTATTATTGCCGACGAACCAACTACAGCACTGGATGTAACCATCCAAGCCCAGGTATTAAAACTATTAGAAGAACTAAAAAACGAACTAGAAATAGGAATAATATTAATTACCCACGATATGGGAGTAGTAGCAGAAGTTGCAGATAGGGTCTGCGTACTTTATGCTGGAAACAAATGTGAAGAAGGTACAGTAGAAGAAATATTTAAAGATCCAAAGCACCCTTATACCAAAGGACTTCTAGCATCTGTTCCTGATATTGACTCAGAAACCTTTGAAAACAACCCTATACCGGGAGTATTTCCAACCATACA
>DPPH01000233.1:1638-5020 GCA_003539375.1 Clostridiales bacterium | reverse complement strand
TTTACCGGTAAAAAAATACCTGTAGTAAAATGCAGCAGTAGTCACTACTATATATGTCACTTAGGAGCTGAAGACTATGAAACAAAATAACGAAATTCTAATGGAAGTAAAAAATCTAGAAAAATTCTATACCTTAAAAAGTGGAAAGCTACTAGACAGACAACCTAAATACGCTAGAGCGGTAAACGACATTACCTTCAATATATACAAAGGTGAGGTTCTTGGTGTAGTTGGAGAATCAGGCTGTGGAAAATCCACCTTAGGTAGAGCATTGATACAGATGGATCCACCTACAGGAGGAGAAATCATATATAAAGAAGAAGACATTACCAAACTTCCAGAAAAAGATTTTCATAAATATAAAAAAGAACTTCAGATGATATTCCAGGATCCCTTTGCTTCATTAAATCCTAGACATAGAGTAGGTACGGCTTTAGAAGAAGTATTTAAAATCCACACAGACCTAAGTCACGAGGAAAGAAAACAGGAAGTTATAAGGCTACTCAAAGAAGTAGGCCTAAAACCGGAGCACTACAATTCCTACCCTCATCAGTTTAGTGGTGGACAAAGACAGAGAATAGGAATATCAAGAGCTATAGCACTAAATCCTGAATTAATAATATGTGATGAGGCTATTTCAGCACTAGATGTATCTATCCAGGCACAGGTACTTAACCTACTGAGGATAATACAGGACAAATACGACCTTACATACCTATTTATAACTCACGATTTAGCTGTAGCCAAACACTTTTGTAACAGGATAATGGTTATGTATCTAGGACACATCATGGAAATGACTACCACTAAGGAACTTTTTGCAAACACCATGCATCCATATACAATATCCTTACTTATGTCGGCGCCAAGACCAAATGTTAAGAGAGAAAGAGAACAGATAGTTTTAGAAGGAGAAGTACCAAGCTTGGTAAACCCTCCTACAGGATGTCCTTTCAACACCAGATGTCCAAAAGCAAAAGATATCTGTTTCAAAGAAGTACCTGAGTACAGGGAAATATCACCAGGACACTACATATCCTGTCATTACCCTGTAAAAGATGGTAAACTATAAAAAATATTAAAATTATTTAAGGAGAAAATCTAATGAATTTTAATACCCTTTATC
The DNA here is from genome assembly GCA_003539375.1 of Clostridiales bacterium. Taxonomy (GTDB): domain Bacteria; phylum Bacillota; class Clostridia; order Tissierellales; family Dethiosulfatibacteraceae; genus UBA8670. The sequence goes on along the minus strand of DPPH01000233.1, from coordinate 3,894 downwards.
AACCATATTCATCAAATAGATACACCCACGTAGCATCAAAAGGAATGGTAGCTACATCCCAACCCTTAGCTGCTAATGCGGGACTAGACATACTAAAAAAAGGAGGAAATGCAGTAGATGCAGCAATAGCTACAGCAGCATGTCTTACAGTAGTAGAACCTACCTCAAACGGTATAGGCAGCGATAGCTTTGCATTAGTATGGATTAAAAAAGACAAGCAGCTTTACGGATTAAACGGCAGCGGTCGAGCGCCAAAAGAAATCACTGCAGAAAAAGTAAAAGAAAAAGGCCACGGAAAAATGCCTAAATTTGGATGGACACCTGTAATGGTACCGGGAGCACCGGCTACCTGGGCGGCACTATCTGAAAGATTTGGAAACTTATCTCTAGAAGAAACCCTAGCACCGGCAGTAGACTATGCCCTTAATGGATACCCTGTATCACCTATTTTAGGATATTTCTGGAAAAGAGGTTATGATAAATACGAAAACGAATTCAAAGGCGATGAATTTAAAGAATGGTATAATACCTTCGCACCGGAAGGTAGACCACCGGAAGCTGGAGAAATAATAAAATTGAAAAACCACGGCGAAACTCTAAAAGAAATCGGTAAAACCAACGCCGAAAGCTTCTATAGAGGAAAACTAGCTGAAAAAATAGATGAATCATCAAGAAAACACGGAGGATACCTGAGAAAAGAAGACTTAGCAGCTTATGAAGTTGACTGGGTAGACCCTATAAAAGTAAACTACAAAGGCTACGATATATGCGAAATCCCTCCAAACGGCCAGGGAATAGTAGCCCTTATGGCACTTAACATACTAAAAGGATTTGACTACAAAGAAAAAGATTCTGTAGATACCTACCACAAGCAATTTGAAGCTATGAAGCTAGCCTTTGCCGACGGTAAAAAATACATTACAGACCCTGAATACATGAAGGTAAGTCCTGAAGAAATGCTTGATGAAAAATACGGAGAAGAAAGAAGAAACTTAATTGGAGATACAGCAGGAAATCCAGACCCTGGTACACCACCTTCAAGTGGTACAGTATACCTATGTACAGCTGATAGTGAAGGAAACATGGTATCCTTCATACAGAGCAACTACATGGGATTTGGCTCAGGAATAGTAGTAGAAGATACCGGGATATCCCTTCAAAATAGGGGAGCAGACTTCTCATTAAATGAAGAAGACCACAACTACCTAGTACCAGGCAAAAAATCCTACCATACCATCATCCCGGGATTCATCATGAAAGACGGAGATGCTGTAGGACCATTTGGAGTAATGGGAGGATACATGCAGCCTCAAGGACACGTGCAGGTAGCTATGAACCTTATAGACTTCAACCTAAATCCACAGATGGCCTTAGACTCACCTAGATGGCAGTGGATAGAAGGGAAAAAATTCACAGTAGAACCAAACTTCCCTAAATATTTACTGAGAGAACTAGAAGCAAAAGGTCATGAGATAATCACAGCAAACAACTGCGACATATTTGGAAGAGGACAGATCATAATTAAAAAAGGTGATGCATACTTCGGCGGTACAGAATCAAGAACCGACGGATCTATAGCAATGTACTAGAATAAGCAATAGCGTAACTATAGCAAAACAATAGCTCAACAATAGCTTCACTATCGTTAATGTCATTCAGAGGTGAAGCCGAAGAATCTTAACAAAAAAATAGAATATTATAATATCACCCGGGTATATATAAAAATGAGTGATTAATAATATAAATGGAGGTTTTATTAATGAAAAAAATTGGAGAATTGTATCAAAGCGCGGATTGGAAAAATGAGAAACACGTACCGGTAATTCACATGCCGGAAACAGCAAAAGCTGGAGAAGAAGTAAATGTTAAAGTAGTTGTAGGTGAGGAAATAAAGCATCCAAATGAATTAGAACATCATATAGCATGGATAAAAGTATATTTCCAACCTGAAGGACACAAATTTCCTATCGAATTAGGAACATTTAATTTCTCAGCTCATGGAGAAAGCGACGTATTCACAGATCCAAAAGGATCTCTTAACTTCAAAGCAGAAAAATCAGGAACAGTATTTGTTACATCCTACTGCAATATTCACGGCTTATGGGAAAACAGTGCTGAACTAAAATTACAGTAATACAAAACTAAATATCTATAACTCCCGAGAGGGAGTTTTTCTTTTCTTACTTCTATCATGTAGAACTTCTAACCATCCCTCAACTATTGCTTAACCATCGTTTAGCCATTGCTTAACTATCG
>DPPH01000233.1:0-1370 GCA_003539375.1 Clostridiales bacterium | reverse complement strand
ACCATCGCTCAACTATTGTTAAACTATCGTTCAATTATAACCCCCACTTATCAGCCACCTCCCACCTATAGAAATATCCTATAATAGTTTCAAATTAAATTCCTATATGCTAAAATCATAATAATTGTAAAATATTTAACGAAATCTACCAGGCGAGGTTAGCTATGAGGATTGAATTTGAAACAGATACAAAAAAGCAAAGTAACGAAGATATATGCGGACTTACTAAAAAAGGAGCCTTTGTCCTAGATGGTGCTTCAGCCCTTACATATAAAAACTATACACCTTCTGGAAATGATGTAAACTGGATGGTAAACTGGTGGAAGAAATACCTTGAAGCTAATTTAGACGATACTAGATATACCATACAGGAAATTATTAAAAAAGGTATCGATAATTTTAATATAGAATATGGAAAATTCGTAGATATTAAAACCTTAAAAAACTTCGAAAAGCTATCAGCCGGTATAGCAGTAGCAAGGAAAAATCAAAACTATTTAGAAACCTACGTACTGGGAGATGTAGAAATCACTTTAGAAACAAAAAATGGTGATTGCAACCATATTACAGATGACTTTATTAAAAATTTAGACAGTGAAGTTATATCTATGATAAGTAAAAATAATCGAAGAAATTCAGAAATAGTATTTAAAGGATTTACTCAAGAAGAAATGGATATCCTTATAAGGAATAGGTCTAAGATGAACAAACCTGGAGGATACTATATATTAAGCCACGAAAAAGAAGCGGTAGATAAGGGAGTATATAAGAAAATAAAGATAGAAGAAGTAGAAAGATGCCTTTTGGCCACAGATGGTATCACACCATTAAGTACTAGATACACAAAGAAAACTCTCCTGGAAAATCTTAGAAGTAAAGGTGTAAAAGAAATCATAAAAGAACTTAGGACAATTGAAGAATCAGATATCCATAAAAAGACAATAGGAAGATTAAAAACCCACGATGATGCTACATTAGTATATATGGACTTTGGTTTTCAGTATTAAAATAACACTCTCGAAAGAGAGTTATTTTTTATGGTCACTCCGAATGTTAATTAGGAATCTTATGCATATTTGTCATCCAGGCTTGCGAAGGATCTTTATTACGAAAAAATGTTAAAAAAATATCAAAATACCCTTGTGAACATATGCCAATAATGTTATAATATTAACAAATAAAAGAAAGGTGATGAAAGTTATGAAAGTACAAGTCAAGCTATTTGCCACCTTCAGGAACGGAAGACAAGGATCGCAAGAATTTGAATACCCACAAGATATACCTATCTCCACGGTACTGAAAGACCTGTCATTGACAAAAGATGACGTTGGCATGACATTGGTAAATGGTATTCGAGCAACAAAAGACAT
>DPPH01000003.1:2169-3593 GCA_003539375.1 Clostridiales bacterium | reverse complement strand
TTTGGTGTGAAAGCGCTTGCATTTAAAGAAAAAAATGGTATAATATACTTATAATATCCCATTAAAAATTTTATATTAGTACTGAGTTGTTGGAAAATTTTAGTTTGATGAATAAGTTTAATAAGTAAGTTTAGTTTTTAAAAGAGTTTAATAAGGTAAAAAATTTAGTTCAAACATGTTTAAAGGAAAAAAGTTTTTAATTTGTTTAACAGTTTTAGAAAGAAGATTTAGTATTATTAACACTTAAAAGATAAATGTAAAATTTGTGGAAACCGTAGTGTACTAATTATAAAATGAAAATGGGATATTTTATTTACCAAGGCTTTCTCGAAAGAGAAAGCCTTATTAGTATTTTTATGATTAAGGAGACTAAAATGATAAGCAATAAACGTTATGAAGAGTTATTAGAATATTTAACTAGAACCGATTTATTAGCTATTGAAAGAACCGAACTTGCTAATAAAAGGACCCTTCTTGCCTATATAAGAACTGCTTTTTCTTTATTCCTTGCTTCCCTTGGTATCATTGAATTTTTTGAAAATCAGTATTTAATTTATCTCGGATTTATTTTCATACCGGTTGCTATTATGTTCCTGATAATTGGAATTATTAGATTTAAACAATCAGAAAGCAAAATTGACCGGATTATAGAGTATGAAAAAGAAAAGGAAAGCAATTAGCTTTCCATAAAGACGCAGTTATTTATTATTTTAAATCCACTTTTTTCATAAATATGCTGGGCAATAGGGTTTTCAGTATAAAGCCTAACCTTTTCTAGACCCAACTTATCTTTAATTTCAAAAGCTTTTTCTACTAATTTTGAGCCTACTCCTAAATTTCTAAAGTCCTTATCTACATAGAGTTCATCTATTTGAAGTAATCCTTTTTTCCATTTCCCTATTTTAGGTATGTATACAATGTGAATATATCCTATGAATTTTGAATTGTATTCTGCGGCAAACACATAAAAATTTTTATTCTTTAATTCGTCTTCAATTCTACTGGAATGATTTTTTTTAGTTTCCAGCATCTCCTCTAAATTCCTATCTCTCCCTTTCATTCTTCTGTAAAGCATATCACAATATAAGTGATAGTTTTTTGTATTTATCTCTACTATTTTTGTTAAGCTCATTTAAATCACCTTATTTTTAATTATTTATATTATACTTAATTAACAAGATTCTTCAATCTATTCCCTAATTTTTCACTTCCAACATAAAGTATTACAGAAATAATTAGTCCTTCAAATAAATAAATTAGAATATATAACCCAATACTATTTCCAGTTATTCCCTTTAAAATCAAATTTATTTTAGTATTAAAAAATATATCTGTAAGTGTAGTTCCAAGCCATAATATCAAACTTATTAATGATGTATTTATTATCAATATATTTACCCTTTTTAAAGTCTTTTTATTTTCTA
>DPPH01000003.1:0-1864 GCA_003539375.1 Clostridiales bacterium | reverse complement strand
CTAAAGAAAATAAAAGTAAATATGCAGATTGATGTTAAACTCAAAATCATATCTTTTAAATTTTCATTTTTAAAAAATATATAAATTGTGAAGGGTATTATAAAACTATTAAAAATATTTGCTACACCTTTGAATATAAGGAAAGAAATAAATGATAAAGCTAATACTATTCCACCTTTTGTAATAATCTTTGCCTTTATTTAAACCCCTCCGATACTTGAATATGCATTTATTTAATTATACCTTTTTCATTTGAATATTACAATAATTAAATAAGTTGCAATTTTATTAGCTTTTCGTTAAATCAATAACATAATTGAAGCGCTTTTTTTATTATGTTATTATAAATAAAAAGGAAAGAAGGTAATTAAATGAAAATAGAAAAGGTTACTATTATAGGTCTAGGGGCTTTAGGAATCTTATATGGAAATCATCTCTTAAATAATTTGCCTAAGAATAGCTTAAGAATCTTAGCTGATGAGGCTAGAGTAAATAAATACAAGAATAATGGGGTGTACTGTAACGGTAAAAAGTGTGACTTCAACTATATAACTCCAGACTTAAAAGATGATCCGGCAGATTTAATGATATTTTCTGTGAAATACGGAAGCCTTAGAAGTGCTATAAAATCAGCAAAAAATCAAATAGGACCTGATACTATTATTTTATCAACTCTAAATGGGATTGTAAGCGAAGAAGAAATCGGTGAAGTCTACGGCATGGATAGAATAGTATACTGCGTCGCCCAAGGCATGGATGCTCTTAAAGAAGGCAATGAATTAACCTACCACAATATGGGGAATTTATGTATAGGGGAACTAAACGGAGAAAATCCTTCAGAAAAGGTGAAGAATGTTGTTGATTTTTTTGAAAAAACTAATCTTCCTTATATACTAGATAATAATATGAAAAATAGATTATGGGGAAAATTTATGTTAAACGTTGGAGTAAATCAAACAGTAGCTTTATACGAGGGAAACTACGATACAATTCAAACCCCTGGTAAGGAAAGAAATACCATGATTGCTGCTATGAGAGAAGTCATGGAACTCTCTAAATATGAAGATGTTGAAATTACTGAAAAGGATTTAGATTACTGGTTAAATATACTTGACACTTTAAATCCAGAAGGCAAGCCTTCTATGAGACAGGATACGGAAGCTAAAAGACCAAGCGAAGTAGATTTGTTTGCTGGAACAGTTGTCAATTTAGGTAAAAAACATAATATCCCAACCCCTGTTAATCAAATGCTCTACGATGAAATTAAAGAAATGGAAAAGTCCTTTTAAAAAAAGCCGAGTAATCGGCTTTTTTAATCTTCTATTTGACTGTTTATTAATTTTAATATTTGCTTTTTAACATTTATATACTCTTCTGTATAAATTACATCCTTAGATTTTTCTTCAAAAATTTTATCTGTAAAATTTACTTCAAATTGTTCAAGTATTTTCCCCGGTCTCTTGGACATAACAGCAATTCTTGTACCTAAGGATAAAGCCTCATCTATATCGTGAGTAATAAATATAATCGTCGTGTTATTTTCTTCCCATATTTTTCTAATTAAAGTCTGCATATTAGCTCTCGTTAAGGCATCTAAAGCCCCTAATGGTTCATCCATTAATATAACCTGCGGATAATTAGCTAAAACTCTAGCTAAGGCAACTCTTTGTTTCATACCCCCTGATAATTCGAAAGTAGCTTTATCCCCAAAACCTTCAAGATTTACCTGATCTAAAAAGTGTTCTCTAATATCATCTATTTCCTTTTGAGGAAGTCCTCTCATTTTCGGTCCAAACTCAACATTATCATTAACACTCATCCAAGGATATAGGGTAGGAGATTGAAATACAACTCCTCTATGCCA
>DPPH01000002.1 GCA_003539375.1 Clostridiales bacterium | reverse complement strand
AGAACCATAACAATGGTAAATAAGTATTTTGACGGTGAAATTTTAAAACCTGAAATTAAAGAAGAAATAGATGATGAACTCATAGGTTTAGCTTTAGAAACTCCTAAAAAAGTAGAAGAAAAGATGGAGGAACTTCGAGTAGCTGCTTCTTTAGATGAAATATTCAAACTTTTAAGAAGAAGCAACAAATATATAGACGAGACAGAGCCTTGGATTTTAGGTAAAGATGAGAGCAAAAAAGATAGGTTAGCAACAGTATTATACAACTTATTGGAATCTATAAGATTTTCTGCTGTAATGCTTCAACCTTTCATGCCTGAAACAGCTGAAAAAATACTTGAACAGCTAAATACAACAAAAAATTCCTGGGAATCTTTACAAGCTTTCGATGGAATAAATGTTGGAGACAAGGTTGGAAAAGCTGAAATCCTTTTTTCAAGAATTGACAAGAATAAAAAACTTAAAGAGATAGAAGGAGATATTGTGGAAGACAAAAAAGAAAAAATAGAAGAAAAGATAGAAGAAGCGGAAGAAGTTTCTATAGATGATTTTGCAAAATTAGATTTTAGAGTAGCTAAGATTTTAAGTTGTGAAGACCACCCAAATGCAGATAAACTATACGTATTAAAAATCAAAATAGGTGATGAAGAAAGACAGATAGTTTCCGGAATCAAAAAATGGTACAAGCCCCAAGATTTAATCGATAAAAAAGTTGTAGTAATTTACAACCTTAAACCGGTAAAATTAAGGGGAGTAAAATCTCAAGGAATGGTTCTTGCAGCAGAAAAAGGCAAAAAATTATCCCTTGTATCAACTTTAGAAGATATACCTGATGGTGCAAAAATATCATAAAAAAGAAAGGTGATAGAATGCTTATAGATAGTCATGCTCACTTATATGATAAAAGATTTGACGTAGATAGAGAAAAAATAATTGATTATATGGAAAGAGATGGTTTGGAGATGATACTCCACCCAGGAGCAGATGTGACATCCTCTGTAAAAGCAGTTAACAATGCACAAAAACATAAAAACATATATGCTGCTGTAGGTGTTCATCCTCACAACGCTAAAGACATGGATGAGGATAGTATAGAAATACTTAGGTCCCTAGCTTCAAAAGACAAGGTAATAGGAATAGGAGAAATTGGATTAGATTACCATTATGATAATTCCCCTAGGGACATACAAAAAAAATGGTTTGTAGAACAGATCAGATTAGCAAAGGAACTAAATCTCCCCTTCATCGTTCACGATAGAGAAGCTCATGGTGATATACTTGAAATAATCAAAGAAGAGAAATATGAAGGAATGAAGGGTATTATTCACTGTTACTCTGGAAGCTATGAAATGGCTGAGGAATTTATAAAACTTGGATTTTTAATATCTATAGCTGGACCGGTTACTTTCAAAAATGCAAGAAGGGTAAAAGAAGTAGTGAAAAAAATTCCCCTCCAACATCTACTAATAGAGACGGACAGCCCGTACTTAGCACCGGAACCGAAGCGAGGTAGAAGAAACGAACCGGCTTATGTCAGATACGTAGCCAGTGAAATAGCGGAAATAAAAGATATTACTTTTAATGAAGTAGCAGAAGCCACTTCTGAAAATTTTAAAAAATTGTTTAACTTATAAACCATTAAAAAATCTCCAACCTTTGATTGTAATTATTCAAAAGTTGGAGGTTTTTATTAATTTAATGATTTTAAAAATTTTTCAACGCTGTTATCTATTAGTTCTAAATATTCGTCTTTATATATCAAATCTTCTCTTATGACGTTTTTCGGTCCTTTAGATAGTTCATTCAATAGAACTTCTTTACATCGATTGATTTTAATAAACTTCAAAGTTTTAAGATTCAGATTCAAATCAAAGGATTCAATAGTCTTTTTAATATTGGTGCCGTAGTAATCCTCTGTTATTTGCCTGTCGTAATGTTTAAATAGATCCTTAATACACTGAGATAGTTCAGAATCAGATAAACCCTCGTTATTTCTTAAAGTTAATCTATTGGAATTAAACTTAATATATTCATCAAACCATAAATGTGCATAATATCCTATTACGAACCACTTGTGAGAATTTGACAATTTACTTAAATTGAACTTTTCATAAAATTCATGTACATCAATGTCATCATCACCATTGTCACGATCTTTAATATAATGATATTTAAGGTAAGTTTTATTATTTGTATAAGTATCCGGTGCAGTTATCCCCAGTAAAAAGGGGGGGACTTCTATGTCATCCTGGATATTTTCTATTACTAATTTTGCAAAATGTAAATGGGTACTCAGCTGAGCCATATAAATCTCCTACTTATATATTTTTATAAATTATATCAAAATTTATTTTATAAATCAATGAATCCTTTCCATTAAATAATTTGATATTTTAACATATTCTTCTAATGATAATTTTTCTCCTCTTATAGCTTTATTTAAACCAAAATGTTTTAAAGTCTCTACTATTATTTCTTTTTCAAATTCAGGAAAAGTGCTGCTTAAAGAATTTACAAAAGTTTTCCTACGCTTAGCAAAAGCTCCTTTTATTACCTTGAAAAGAATTTCTTCGGAGTAAACCTTATATTTTGGTTTATCAAGAACATCGAATACTACTACAGCTGATGAAACCTTAGGTTGAGGAATAAAAACGCTTGGAGGCACTGTAAAAGCATAATGAGCTTCAGTATAGTAGTTAATTGTTAAGGTAATAGCCCCATAATCCTTTCCGCCAGGAGAAGAAGCAAATCTTTGGGCAACTTCTTTTTGTATCATAACTACAATCTTATCTACGGGATATTTTTCTTCAAGCAACTTCATTATTATAGGCGTAGTAATATAATAAGGAAGATTAGCTACCACCTTAATTTTTTCCTTATCATAAGGATTTAAAATTTTTCTTAAATCAATATCCATAAAATCATCATATATAATTTCCAGGTTATCATAATTCAAAAGATCATCATGAATTTTCTTAAAATCTTTATCTATTTCAATTGAAATAACTTTTTTTGCACTTTCGCATAAAAGTTGTGTTAAATTTCCTAATCCAGGACCTATTTCTAAAACTATATCATCTTCAGAAATAGAGGCAGATTCTATTATTTTTTCATTTATATTTTTATCTATTAAAAAATTCTGACCCAACTTTTTTTTATAATTAAATTTATACTTCTTAAAAATTTCTTTCACATTAGTCGGGGAATATAAATTACGCATTATTATACCTTCTTTCCATTTCTTCAACAGCAGATTCGAATGTTTCTTTACTTATTTTAAAGCTATTAATTCTCTTGAGAAATTTTTTCCCTGAGCAGTATCCGATATTTAATATATCTCCTATTTCTTTTCTTTTTATAGAAGAATTCTCACTACCAATCAAACCGTATTTTATCATATCTTTTTGACTATATATATCTTTTTCCTTATCTAACTCAGGCTTAGCCTGTTTTAAAGCATAAATGATATCTTTAGGACGAGCATTCTCTATACCTAAATCTCCATTTTTTATGGTATTTTCTTTTTTTATAAAAGCATGTTTTACATTATAAGCTTTTTCGGCGATTAGGTTTCTTATTTTTTCTCCGGGAAAATCCGGGTCGGTTAGAATAATAATGCCCTTTCTTTTCGATGCTTCAATAATTACATTTAATTTTTCCTTATTTAATCCTAAGCCGCTGGTGTCAAGAACCTCGCAATCTACAGCAGATTTGACAGCTGCAATGTCATCCTTTCCTTCTACAACAACAACTTCTTTTATTTTTATTTTTTCCATTTAACCATCCTTATCAAATAACTATTATAAACTTATTTTCTTGATTTTGCCAATATTATTTTAATTGTTTATAATATAGTGTATACTAAGCAGATAAGAAAGTAAATTACATGGAGTGATATAATGAATTACAAATGCGTAATATTCGACTTTGATGGTACATTAGCAGATACTGAAAAAATAAATTTCGGGATTTTTCAGGAAATAGCTGACATATATAAATTAGAAAAAATAAGTTTTGAAGAGATGAAAAAGCTAAAAAAATTCAGCGCTTCAGAAATAATTGATCATTTAAATATAAAAAAAAGAAATATACCAGGGATGATTAGAAAAGGCAGGAGAAAACTCCACGCTAGTATAGAAGAGGTAGACTGGTGCAGAGAAAGATGGCCTGAAGTTATTCAGGAATTAAAAAAAGCTGGATATATAATAGGTATAATTACATCTAACTCTAAAAAGAACGTTAAGAAGTTTTTGAAAAACAAAAATGCAGAGTATTTTGAATTCATATATAATTCTGGACTTACTGGAAAAGAAAGAAAGATAAAGAAGGTCATGAGGAAGAGAAAACTATCTAACGAAGATATACTTTACGTCGGAGATGAAATAAGAGATATAAAATCTTCCCACAATATGAAAGTTCACATTGCTTCGGTTGATTGGGGATATAATACCAGAGAAAGCTTGGAGAGAAATAGACCGGATTACATTATAGAGGAACCGAAAGAACTAATACAAATACTAAAAAAAGAAGGAGCTGGTGTAGTTGGAAAAGATTAAATACCTTAAACAAGTTATAGACGAAAGCGC
>DPPH01000142.1 GCA_003539375.1 Clostridiales bacterium | reverse complement strand
AAAAATTCAAAGAATCCTTTAATAATAGCACCGGAAGGTGGAAGCTTCGATGACCTTGTTAAGATAAAAGGAGATTCTGAAATAGGAGATAAAACCAACACTATAATAAGAAAGATGGCTGAAGAAAATGATCTTACAGGTGTAATAACTAATGCAGACTTTAACGACTCGGATAAACTTGGAAAAGGCAAGGAAATGGTTGATAGACTTACCAACCTCATTGCTATTTTTGAAGATGAAAATTTAGACTTTGGCGGTAACTCTGCTGAAGGTGATGATATTTTAGGTGATGCCTACGAATACCTTATGAAGCACTTTGCTACCCAGTCTGGAAAGAGTAAAGGACAGTTCTATACTCCAGCTGAAGTATCAAGGGTCATGTCTAAAATCATAGGTATAACCAGGGAAACAAGACAGGATGAAACCATATATGACCCAACCTGCGGCAGTGGATCCTTACTACTTAAAGCTTCCGATGAATCACAAAAAGGTATGAGTATATACGGCCAGGAAAAAGACGTATCTACAGTAGCCCTTGCAAAGATGAACATGATACTTCACAACAATGAAACAGCAGAAATAGTCCAAGGAGATACAATAACCTCTCCTGAATTTAAAGATAAAGAAGGAAAGCTGCAAAGATTTGACTATGCAGTTGCGAATCCTCCTTTTTCAACTAAATCCTGGTCTAACGGAATAGATCCTTTAAACGATGAATTTGAAAGATTCGATGGCATAGGAGTTCCTCCAGGGAAAAACGGAGACTATGCTTTCTTCCTCCACCTTGTAAAATCCCTGAAATCTAACGGTAAGGGAGCTATAATCCTTCCACACGGTGTTTTATTTAGAGGAAATGCTGAGGGTGAAATCAGGAAGAACGTGGTTAAAAGAGGATATATTAAAGGTATTATAGGACTTCCAGCTAACCTATTCTTCGGAACGGGAATACCTGCTTGCATTATCGTAGTAGACAAGGAAAATGCACAAAGCAGAAAAGGTATATTCATGATAGATGGTAGCAAGGGATATTTTAAAGACGGAAACAAAAACAGACTGAGAGAACAGGATGTTAAGAAAATAGTAGAAACCTTTAACAAACAACTTGAACTTGAAAAATATTCAAGAATGGTACCTTTTGAAGAAATAGAAGGAAACGAATACAACCTTAACATACCTAGATACATAGATAACCAGGAAGAAGAAGATGTACAAAATATTAAAGCCCACCTAAAAGGTGGAATACCTAATGAAGACTTAGAAGAACTGGAAAAATACTGGAAGGTATATCCTAGCCTTAAGGAAGAACTATTTACCCAAGTAGATAATTTAGACTATGCAATGCTTAATGTTGGAATAGATGAAATAAAAGAAACCATATACAACAACAAGGACTTTATAAACTATGAAAAAGAAGTAAAGGACATACTAGATAATTGGACCGGTAGTAATAAGGACCTACTATGTGGTATAGGTGAAGATACAAGACCAGTAGAACTAATAAAAGATATATCCCACCAGCTTTTAGAAGCCTTTGAAGGAAGGGTAATAATAGATAAATACGATATATACCAGTACCTAATGGCCTACTGGAACGATACAATGAAAGATGATGTATATATGGTAGTTGAAAACGGATGGATAGGAGATGAAGATCTTCTGCCGGAAGAATTAATTATCAACGGATACTTTAAAGGTGAAAAAGAAGAAGTAGAAAACCTAGAATCAGAAAAAGACAATTTAGAATCAGAACTCCAGGAATTCGAAGAAGAACACACTGGAGAAGATGGCTTACTTGAAGAAGTGAGAAACGATAAAGGAAATATAACAAAAACAGCTCTTAAGAAAAAGGTTAAGGAACTTGAAAAAGAAAAAGACTCTGAAGAAGAACTTGAAGTATTCAACAAATACCTAACCCTAACTGATGACATATCTTCAATAAAGAAAAAGATAAAGAAGAAAGAAAAAGCCCTATCTAAAAAGGTAGGAGAAAAACTGGAAAATATAAGTGAAGAAGAAGTTAAAGATATAGTAGTTGAAAAGAAATGGATTACTACAGTAAAAAGTAAAGTCCTAGAAGAGATGGAAAGAATCTCCTACAGACTTACATCAAGAATCAAAGAACTAGCTGAGAGATACGAAGAACCCCTTCCTGAAATAGAAAAAGAAGTGCAAAAGCTTGAAGGAAAGGTTAAAGAACATCTTAAGAGGATGGGTGTATCATGGTAGAAGAAAGAATAAGAGAAGGATACAAGAGGACGGAAGTAGGACTTATACCTGTAGATTGGGAAGTAGAAAAATTAGGAAATATTGTAGAAATAAGATCTGGAGAAAGTCCTTCAAAATTCGAAATAAAAAAAAGTGGGATACCATATTTTAAAGTTGAGCAGCTTAACAATAGTACAAAGTATCAAAAGAATACAAATTATTTTATAGATGCTTTTAATCCTATAAAGTCTGGAAGTATTATATTTCCTAAAAGAGGAGCTGCTATTCTTACAAATAAGTTAAGAATTTTAAGCCAAGATTCTTTTATGGATACAAATTTAATGACTTTATCAATATTAACAAATGATCATACTGAATATATATATTACTGGCTCTATAATTTTGGACTATGGAGATTAGCTGATACTACATCTGTTCCACAAATTAACAATAAGCACATTATTCCTTTTTTAATTCCTATACCCCCACTAAAAGAACAAAAAGCCATAGCAGAAGTACTATCAGACACAGACGACCTTATAACCTGCCTTCAAAAGCTTATAGACAAAAAAGAAAAGATCAAAAAGGGAGCAATGCAGAAACTACTTACGGGAAAGGAA
>DPPH01000086.1 GCA_003539375.1 Clostridiales bacterium | reverse complement strand
AATCAATTAGCTGGTAAATATATGGGAAAATACGGTTTCAGCTCTATAGGAGGAGTTGTAGGATGCACCAACAACGAGGAAAGCAGAAAACTAAGAAGTAAAATTGAAAATCTTTTTCTGCTCATACCAGGGTTTGGGGCTCAAGGTGGAGGAGCCAAAGATGTGGTACCTTACCTTATAAAGGGCAACGGTGGAGTAGTGAATTCATCTAGAGGACTCCTCCTTGCTTATAAAAAAGAAGACAAGGGTTATAAAAACTTTGCTAAAGCATCTAAAAATGCTGTCGAAGTAATGAGAGACAGTATAATCAAGGAGTTGAAGTAGTGGAACTAACTTATAGTAGTATTATACAAAACAAGCATATAGTTGAAGATATTTACGAAATGCATCTTGAATTTGAAAATAAAGAGATAAATCCGGGACAATTTTTTATGGTTAAATCATTAGAAGGATCTTACCTGCTGCCAAGACCTATAAGTGTTTACGACTACGACGGAAAGATTTTAAAACTTCTTTACAAAGTAGTAGGAAAAGGAACTAAAATTTTCAGTAAACTAAAAACAGAAGAAAAAGTACAGATTTTAGGTCCTTTAGGTAATGGATTTCCTTTACAGGATATAAAAGGAAAGGTTGCTTTAATAGGTGGAGGTATTGGAATAGCACCCTTAAACTATCTTGTTAAAAATCTAAAAGCTTTTGAAATAGATTCCTATTTAGGCTTTAGAGATAAAATTTATTCATTAGATAAGTTTGAAGAATTCTCACAAAAGCTTGTAATTGCTACAGAAACGGGGAATTACGGGAAAAAAGGATTTGTTACAGACTTTGTAAATTGGGAAGATTACGACACTCTCATCACCTGCGGACCGGAAGTAATGATGAACAAAATCATAAAAATAGGTAAGGATAAATCAATAAAGACATATGCATCCCTTGAAAAAAGGATGGCTTGCGGCATAGGAGCATGTTTAGGATGCTCAGTTAAGACTACATCAGGTATAAAGAGAGCCTGTAAAGAAGGTCCGGTTTTCTCGGGAGAAGAATTAGTAGTAGAGGAGCAGCCATGGTAAATTTAAAAGTAGATTTTTTAGGAAAAGAATTTAAAAATCCCGTATTAAGTGCCAGCGGCACCTTTGGATTTGGAGAAGAATATGAAGATATATTCGATATCAGCAGACTTGGAGGAATATGTTCTAAAGGTCTTACTCTAAATAAAAAGGAAGGAAATGAAGGTATAAGAATCTGGGAGACACCTATGGGTATGATGAACAGCATAGGACTTCAAAACCCTGGAGTTGAATCTTTTATTTCCCGGGAAATAAATATAATGAAAAAATTCAACACTAATATTATTGCAAATCTGGGAGGAAATACTGAAGAAGAATATCTTAAAGGTATAGAACTTCTAAATACTTCAGAAGTAGATATTATCGAACTCAATATTTCCTGTCCTAATGTTAAAGAAGGCGGTATGGCTTTTGGAATAAAGAGTAAAACTGCTTACGATATAGTAAAAAAGTGTAAAAAAGTTTCAAAAAAACCCTTAATGATAAAGCTATCTCCAAATGCAGAAAACATAGGCGAAATGGCTAAGGCCTGTGAAGAAGCAGGAGGAGATGCTTTATCCCTTGTAAATACCTTCAGCGGTATGGCTGTAGATATAGATAAAAGAAGCCCGGTATTCAACAACATATATGCAGGGGTGTCTGGACCGGCAATTAAACCTATAGCACTTAAAATGGTTCACGAAGCTGCACAAAATGTAGATATACCTATATGTGGAGTTGGAGGTATATCTTCTGGAAGAGATGCCTTAGAGTTTATAATGGCAGGAGCTTCTTTGATTCAGGTAGGTACTGCAAACTTCATGAAACCAGACATATGTATAGATATTATTAATGAAATAGAAGTGTTTTTAATAAAAGAAAATATAAAAGATATTAAGGAAATCATAGGAATAGTATAAAGGAGATTTAGAAATGGTAGATGGATTAAAATTATTGAAAGAAAGTGAAGCATTATTGGAAGGTCATTTTTTATTATCATCAGGCAAACACACACCAAAATACGTACAGTGTGCAAAACTTATGCAGTATCCCGACAAGGCAGAAAAGATGGTATCTTTAGTAGCAGATAAGTTAAAAGATGTTGAAATAGACCTTATAGTAGGTCCTGCTATGGGTGGTATAAGGCCAGCTTACGAACTTGGAAGACAGCTTGGTAAAAGAACCATCTTTACAGAAAGAGAAAAAGGAGAAATGACTCTAAGAAGAGGTTTTGAGATAAAGAAGGATCAAAAAGTATTGATTATGGAAGATGTGGTGACCACCGGGAAGTCCTCTCTTGAAACAGCAAAAGTAATAGAAGCATGGGGTGGAAAAGTAGTAGGTATAGGTTGTCTAGTAGATAGAAAGGTAAGCACAATAGACATTCCTATCTATAGCGGAATAGAGCTTTTCTTTGAAACTTACGATGAAAAAGATTGTCCTATGTGTAGTACAGAAAGCAAAGCAGTGAAACCGGGAAGTAGAAATCTATAAATATTACAGAATAAATACATATTCATAAATCCCTTGACATAAAATTCATAATATAATATCCTATTAATGGTAAAATAAAAAAAGGAGGAAAAACTATGTTAACAATAAGATTTGAGCAATTAACTAAAGCAGCAGATGATTTAGTAGTCTTAGGCATAGGTGCGTCTATTTTAGAATTAAACACACAATCCTCCGGAACCAGTAAACTATAGAACTAGTCTATAATACCGTAGGTTGTGTGCCTACGGTTTTTTTATATTTAAATACAGACCGTAGGGGTAAAACTCTACGGTTTTTTTATGAGGTGATTTATGAAAAATTTAAAATTATTATGGAATTATATGAACGAAAACAAAATTAAATACTTACTATCAATTATTTCTACAGCATTAGCAGTAGCTTTAGCCCTTACAGTACCTCTAATACTTCAAGTAGTTATAGACTATATCTTAGTTGGTAAGGAAGTACAGGGAAATATATTTGTTGAAAAACTATTCGGTTTTCTAGGAGGTACAACCTACCTTATAGACAATCTGTGGCTTACTGGACTACTGGTAATTGTAATAACAGCAGTACAGGGAATTTTTCTATACTACAAGGGTAAGCTTTCAGCAGAAGCTTCAGAAGATGTAGCAAAAAACCTGCGAGAAAGGCTCTACAATCATATACAGCATTTAACCTACGCCTACCACAAAAATGCAGATACAGGAGACTTAATACAGAGAAGTACTTCTGATATAGAAACCATAAGAAGGTTTTTATCGGTGCAGATGGTAGAAGTCGGAAGAGCAGTTTTTATGGTTGGCATATCTCTTTATGTAATGATAAATCTTAATGTTAAGATGACTCTAATAGCTATGGCCACAACTCCAGTACTTTTTGTATTCTCCTATATGTATTTTAAGGTAGTTCAAAAAAGTTTTAAGATATCCGATGAATCGGAAGCAGAACTATCTACGGTAATTCAGGAAAATTTAAACGGAGTTAGGGTTGTAAAGGCTTTTGGAAGAGAAAAATTTGAAATCGAAAAATTCAGAGAGAAAAACAATCAATATAAGGTAAAAACTTATAAAGTTATTATGAACTTAGCATACTACTGGTCTATATCAGATTTACTGACCATAGTCCAGATAGCATTAGTAGTTGTAGCAAGCATATACTATGCAAACCAAGGCCTGATAACATTAGGTACTGCAGTAGTCTTCATTAACTACATATTTAGGATCATATGGCCCATTAAGCAGCTGGGAAGAATACTGGCGGACCTGGGTAAAGCTTTAGTATCTACTGAAAGAATTCAGGAAATATTGGATGAAGAAAGAGAAGTAGAAAAGCCGGTAGAAATCAAGCCTGAAATACATGGAGAAATAGAATTTAAAAATGTAAGTTTTGAATATCCTGATGATAAAAACCACAAGGTCTTAGAAAATGTATCATTTAAGGTAAAAAAGGGAGAAACCATAGCAATTGTAGGTAAGACCGGTTCTGGTAAATCTTCATTAGTTCACTTACTACCTAGACTTTACGATGTTGAAAAAGGAGAAATCCTTATAGATGGGCATAATATAAATACAATACAGAAAAAATGGTTGAGAAAAAATGTAGGAATAGTCCTCCAGGAGCCTTTCCTCTATTCAACAACAATACAGGAAAATATTAGTTTCCAGAATGAAAGTAACATAAAAGATGTTCATGATGCTGCTAGAATAGCTTCAGTGCACCATGTAGTAGAAGAATTTGACCAGGGATACGATACGGTAATAGGAGAAAAGGGAGTAACTCTCTCCGGTGGTCAAAAGCAGAGAATAGCAATAGCTAGAACTATAATCAACAACTATCCTATTCTAATTTTCGACGACTCCCTTAGTGCTGTTGATACAGAAACAGACATAGCTATCAGGAAAGCTTTAGGTGAAAGAAAAAAAGACGTTACAACCTTCATTATATCCCACAGGATTTCCTCTATATACGATGCCGATAAGATTATCGTTATGGAAAAAGGCAAAATTAAGGAGATGGGTAAACATGAAGACTTAATACAAAAAGAAGGAATATATAAAAGAATATACGACATTCAAAATGTTAAAGAATTTGAAGTTGAGGTAGAAAGGAGAGAATCGGATGGAAATTAAAGAAAAAGATTACGATAAAAAATTGGATTTAAAAACTTGGAAAAGATTGTTTAAATACCTATTTAGATACAAGTACACTACAATAGGTCTAATAATATTTATGATTTCCCTAGCTTTAGCTGATGCAGTCCTTCCTCAAATGACCAGGATAGCAATAGACGACTTTATTATACCTAATACAACAGAAGGATTGGATGTATTTATACTTAAATTTGTAGGACTTGCTGTTTGGTTTTCATCCAACGTATTTGCCTTTATAGCAATCGCAGGAAGAATTGAAATGGAGTTGACCTACGACATAAGAGAAGAAGCCTTTGATAAACTTCAAAAGCTCTCCCTATCCTACTATGATAAAACACAAAACGGTTGGATAATGGCTAGGATGACTTCAGACATCAGAAGATTAGGTGAAGTTATATCCTGGGGTATAGTAGATGTAGTATGGGGTACTACCATGATGCTTATAATAAGTATCTTTATGCTTGTAAGTAACTGGAGACTAGCTCTTTATACTTTAGCAGTAATACCTATACTAATAATTGTCAGCATATATTTTCAAAGAATTATACTAAAAGCCTACAGGATAGTTAGAAAGATAAACTCTAAAATCACAGGATCCTTTAGTGAAGGTATATCTGGAGCTAAAACTACTAAAACCCTTGTAGCGGAAGAAAAAAATCTCAATAATTTTAAAGAACTTACAGGCGACATGAAAACCCACTCTATAAGAGCAGCTGTTTTTTCAGCTATGTTCCTACCTATAGTACTTTCCCTTTCCAGTATAGGGATAGCACTTATACTTTGGAAGGGTGGAGAAGGAGTTGTAGCCGGTAGTGTAACATACGGTGTTCTTGTACTTTTTATATCTTATGCGACCCAGTTCTTCGAACCTGTAAGAGAGGTAGCAAGGGTACTGGCTCAATTCCAACAGGCTCAAGCTTCAGCAGAAAGGGTTTTGTCCTTGATAGATATAGACCCTGATGTAAAAGATGGGAAAGAAATACTGGACATCTACGGAGATATTTTAGAGCCCAAAAAAGAAAATTGGGAGCCAATAGAAGGAAATATAAGTTTTGAAGATGTTACCTTCTACTATAATGAAAAAGAAAGAATTTTAGAAAATTTCAACCTTGAAGTAAAAAAAGGACAAACAATAGCCTTAGTTGGAGAGACTGGTTCAGGAAAAAGTACTATAGTTAACCTCATATGCAGGTTTTACGAACCTGTAGACGGGAAAATTAAGATAGATGGTATAGATTACAAAAAAAGGAGTATCAACTGGCTTCACGAAAATATAGGCTACGTACTTCAAAGTCCCCACTTATTTAGCGGCACTATTAAGGAAAATCTTATGTACGGCAAACTTGATGCTACAGATGAAGAAGTAGTAGAAGCGGCTAAAATCGTTAATGCCCACGACTTCATTATGGAACTTCCTAATAAATATGAAACTCAGGTTGGAGAAGGTGGCGGAAAGCTTTCTACTGGAGAAAAACAACTTATATCCTTTGGAAGAGCTATTATAAGAAATCCTTCTATATTTGTACTAGATGAAGCAACTTCATCTATAGATACGGAAACAGAAAGAAAAATCCAATCTGCCTTGGAAAGAATTTTAAAAGACAGGACTAGTTTTATTATAGCTCACAGGCTTTCCACTATAGTTAACGCTGATAGGATTCTTGTGATAAGCAAGGGAAAAATTATTGAAGAAGGTAATCACAACCAACTTATTAGGAAAAAAGGATACTACTACAATCTCTACAGTAACCAATTTAAGAAGGAAAATTTAGAAAAAAGTATTATATAAAAAATACCGATTAAGACCTTTATTTAAGGATCTAATCGGTATTTTTATTAAATTTTGTAGTACTTGTCGAAAATATTCATAAGCTCTTCCACTTTTTCATCCCCGTTGCCTTCTACAAAGGCTTCTTTAACACAGCTGTTTATATGAGACCTAAGTACTTCGTTATTTGCTTTTTTTAAAAGAGCCTGTACCGCCAGTACCTGGGTAGAAATATCTACACAGTACCTATCCTGTTCTACCATTTTGATGATACCTTCGATTTGGCCTTTTGTAGTTTTTAAATATCTTAAAATTTTCTTCTTATCTGCCTTCATAAATATACCTACTTAACTTCTACTAGTTTGTATCCAGCTTCATCTATAACTTTTTCAAGTACATCCTTTGAAACTTCTTCTTTAAATTTTACTACTGCCTTTTTCTCTTCCAGGATTACTTCAGCACTTTCTACCTGATCTAGAGCATTAAGTTCTTTCTCAACTCTCATCTTACAGTGGTTGCATGACATCCCTTCGATTATAAGTTCTTTTTTCATTGCAGCTCCCTCCTTATTTTCATTAGTTTTATTTGATGATTTTTTATATTTGCTTTTTATTTTACTTATTTCATATATTGGTTTAAATCCTTTTAATCTTAAGGCATTTGTTACAACACTTACAGAAGAAAAACTCATAGCTGCAGCTGCAAACATAGGATTTAGTTTAAGTCCTAAACTCGTATATAAAACTCCTGCTGCTAATGGTATACCTAGGGTATTGTAAAAGAATGCCCAGAATAAGTTCTGCTTTATATTCCTAATTACGGACTTGCTTAATTGTACAGCGCCTACTGCATCTAAAAGGTCGCTCTTCATTAATACAATGTCAGCTGATTCTATAGCTACGTCTGTACCGGCACCGATAGCAATACCTACATCAGACCTTGCTAATGCTGGAGCATCGTTTATACCGTCACCTACCATAGCTACCCTACTGTTTTCCCCTTGAAGTCTTTTTACTTCCTTTTCTTTATCTTCAGGCAATACGTCTGAAATGGCCATGTCAATACCTACCTGTTTTCTAATAGCTTCAGCGGTTTGTTTGTTGTCACCAGTCAGCATAACTACATTTACTCCCATAGCCTTCATAGCTTCAACAGCCTGTTTGCTTGTTGGTTTTATAGTATCTGCCACGGCTATGATTCCTAGCACCTTTTCATTGTCAGCAACTATTAAAGGAGTTTTACCTTCCTTGGACAGCTTATCTACATCAGACTCTGAATTTTTAAGTTCTATACCTAGACTATTCATAAGTTTTAAGTTGCCTATATTAACATTACTACCTTCAACTACCGCCTTAAGTCCCTGACCGGGAACAGCTTCAAAATCTTTAGATTCTTTTAAAGCTAAGCCTTTTTCTTCAGCCTTATTGATAATAGACTCAGCTAAAGGATGTTCCGAAGATTTCTCTGCCGAAGCGGCTGTAATTAATATATCTTCTTCCCTTATATCTCCATAGGTTAGGATATCTGTTACTATTGGTTTACCTTCCGTAATAGTACCGGTCTTATCCAAGACTATGGTATCTATACTATGAGCTATCTCAAGAGCTTCTCCCGACTTTATAAGGATTCCCTTTTCTGCTCCTTTTCCTGTACCAACCATAATAGCTGTCGGAGTTGCCAAGCCTAAAGCACAAGGACAGGAAATTACTAGTACTGATATACCTATGGATAAAGCAAACTCAAAAGAATAGCCTAATAAAAGCCAAATTACCGTAGCGGCTAAAGCAATAGATAGTACTACAGGTACAAATATACTACTAATTTTATCAGCCATCTTTGCTATTGGAGCTTTTGAAGCTTGGGCTTCTTCTACCAAGGTAATGATTTGTGATAGGGTAGTGTCTTCCCCGACCTTAGTAGCCTTAAACTTAATAAATCCGGTTTTGTTTATACTAGCTCCTATTACCTTGTCTCCTATATTTTTTTCAACAGGGATACTTTCTCCGGTAATCATGGATTCATCTATTGAAGTTTTACCTTCAACTATTTCTCCATCCACAGGAAGGCTCTGTCCCGGTTTAACTATTATGATATCTCCTACGCTAACATCTTCTACAGGAACTTCCTCTATCTCACCATTCTTTTCAACTAAAGCCATTTTAGGAGCTAAATTTATGAGTTTTTCAATTGCCTCTGAAGTTTTACCCTTAGCTCTTCCTTCTAAAAACTTACCAAAGGTAATCAAGGTAAGAATAACTCCTGCTGACTCGAAATATAGGTCGTGGGAATACCTCATTACCAACTCCATATTTCCCGTGCCTAGACCGGTACCTATCCTGTATATTGCGAAGACACCGTACAAGGCTGCGGCTCCAGTTCCTACAGCTACTAAAGAATCCATATTTGGATTTCTCTTCCATAGGGTTTTAAATCCTATGGTGTAAAACTTTCTATTAATAATCATTACAGGAAGAGTAAGTAAAAACTGAGTAAAAGCGAAGGTTACCGCATTTTCACTACCTAAAAATATACTAGGTAAAGGCCAGCCTGCCATATGTCCCATAGACAAATAAAACAGAGGCAGTGTAAATATTATTGAAACTATAAGTCTTAGTTTGAGAGCTTGAAATTCTTCATCAACAGTAGAAGACTTTGTCTTTGATTTAGATTTTTTATCTTCAGTGCTGGAAGCACCGTATCCTGCATCTTCTACAGCTTTAATAATGTCTTCTTGTGTAAGTACACTTTCGTCAAACTCAACATTCATATTGTTTTGAAGTAAATTTACACTTATATCTTTAACGCCTTCAAGTTTTTTTACATTCTTTTCCACTGCTGCTGAACAAGCAGCACAAGTCATACCTGTAACGTTGTATTTTTCTTTTTTTGCCATTAATCGCACCTCCCATCCCCCTGGTAGGGGGTTATTTAAAGTATAATACACCTGGAGGGTATTGTCAAGATGTATAACATAAAGGACTACTATAC
>DPPH01000212.1:3442-6535 GCA_003539375.1 Clostridiales bacterium | reverse complement strand
TTGATATTGATGTAGATTTTAGTGATGTTGGTGAAAACCAATGGTTTACAGGATATGTTTCCAAGTTGGTTACTATGGACTTAATAGATGGCTACCCTGATGGTACTTTTAGACCCAATGGTGAAATAAGTGTTGCAGAATTTATTAAAGTAACAGTTGAATCTTTAAGTTACTACCCAAAAGAAGATTCAGACCACTGGTATGATCCCTATATAACTAAAGCTATTGAACTTGAACTGATAGAAGAAGGAGAATTTGAAGATTTCAACCGTCCTATCAATCGTGAAGAAATGACAAAGATAATAGTCAATGCAATAGGGGAAGAACCTGAGACTGGTCAATTAAACTTTTCTGATACTACTGAAATAGATGGAGAATATTTGCCTTATATATATACTGCAGTAGAGTTGGGTATTATAGCAGGATATCCATCAGACAAAAGCTTTAGACCGGAACAAATTTCTACAAGAGCAGAAGCATCTAAGTTGTTTGTAATTTTAGTTGAAGATATGATTGAAATTAGAGACTTTAATGAAGGAAATGCTTTAGTATTAGAAGAAGAATTTGAAAATAGATTATTTCAGGAAACAGAAGAAGATAGTTTTGTAGTTAAAAATTATGATTCAAAGGAAGAGTTGATAGAATATTTCTCTGAAATTATGGATAGTAATCTTGCAGAAACTTATGTAGATGATTACTATGAGTATGTGGATGGAGAACTGGCTCTACCTCCAAGAGATGGACCTGTAATGATTATTGAAGATAGAGATTACAGTTTGGAGATGATACATAGAAGAGCATATAAATTGACTCAAGAAACAGAAACAGAATTACACGGAAAATACACCTTAAGAATTACCTACCACTATGAGAATGGCAGGTGGATTATAAAAGACCGTGATGTGGAAATACACTAGATAAATAGAATAGATGTCATTCTGAAGAAATGTGAAAAACACAAGGGGACTGTCCCCTTGTGGTTTCCCCCTTGTGTTTTCCAAATCAAAAACCGGATTTACAAAGAAATATGCTGAATTTATAAGAGAAGCTTTGGGATGTCCTGCATATGATTATAAGTCATCTAAAAACATAAACTTAGATAGTTATGATGTAGTTATATATGGAGGCAGCTTATATGCTTCAGGAATCTTGGGTTTAAAGAAATTTAAAACAAGATTAAAAAATCAAAAACTTATCGTTTTTGCTGTTGGAGCAACTCCACCTAAAGAAGGATTAGATGAAGAGTTGATTAAGGCAAACTTTGATGAAGAAGAAAGAAAAAATGTCAAGTTCTTCTACATGAGAGGCGGTTTTAATTTTGATGAACTGAATTTGATCGACAAGGGACTTATGAAAATGATGAAAAGAAGTATAGAAAAAAAAGATCCTGAAGAGAGAACTCCTGACGAAAAAGGAATGCTTAATGCTTTTAATCAACCAGTTGATTTTACTAGAAGTAAAAACATAGAACCTTTACTAGATTATTTAAGAAAGGTAGAGAATAATGAAGAAAATGTCGGTTAAAGAAAGACGAACTTTTCAGTATTTTATTGATGCAGCAAAAGAAATAATAGAAGAAGATGGTGTCCAGGGAGTTACAGCAAGAAAGGTTGGCAAACTTGCTGGATACTCTTATGCTACCATTTACAATTATTTTTCTGATATTAAGGAACTTCTAGCTTACTGTGCAGTGGATTATTTAAAGATGGTTTTAGATAAGATAGAAGCTTTAGATGTAGAAGGACTAGATTGTCTAGATACTATAAAGCTGTATAACGAAACATATTTTAGGTTTTTTGCTGAGAAACCTCAGCTTTTTCAACTTATATTTTTAGAGGACATAGGGGATTATCCTATTAAAATGATGGAAGAAGATAATGAGCCTCAAGCTGGACATTTAATCATTAAGCATTTAGTAAAATGTGCTGAAGAGGGTCTTATAGATAAAAACATGATAGAGACAATTCATAGACTTAATACTGCCTCTATACACGGTAAACTTTTATTCTATATAAAAAACAGGGATAATACGCCTTTGGAAGATTTAATAGAAATAATGAATAAAGAGATAGATATGATTTTTTAAATCTTACAAAAAAGAAATCATTATAATATTTGACAAAACCTTTTCCTCCATGTAAAATAAAGTTGAAACAATCAAATATTTTTTTAATTTAAAATTGAAACGTTTCAAAAATATATGGAGATGATTCATATGCCAACTATTAAGGACGTTGCTCGAGTTTCTGGGTTATCTGTGGGAACGGTTTCCAGATATCTAAACGGCAGCAAGTTAAAAAAAGAGAATATGGAAAAGATAGAAAAAGCTATACGGGAGTTGGGATACAAGGTTAATCCCATGGCTCGAGCTTTAAAGACTAATCAGACCTACACAATAGGAGCTTTGGTGCCAAGTATGACAGACGTTTTTAGCAACCAGGTTATTGAAGGTATAGATAGTACCTTGGCACGGATGGACTACAGCCTTATTATTAGTAGTTCTAGAAACAGTGTAGATATCGAGAAGAAAAAGCTTGAATTTCTAAAAGAAAAAAGAGTGGATGGTATTATTCTTATGCCTGTATCTAACGAAGGTAGTCACGTTGCAGAGATTATAAAAGAAGGCATGCCTCTGGTACTTATTGATAGACTATTAGAAGGAGTAGACTGCGATGCTGTAGTAAGTGACAATATCAATGGAGCTTACAGAGCTGTGGAGTACTTGATAAACAAAGGTCACCGCAGAATAGGAATCATATCAGGGCCTTCAAATATTTTTACGGCTAGAGAAAGATTTAATGGATATGTAAGAGCATTAAATGATTATAAAATACCTTTAGATGAATCTTTAATAGTTTACGGTAAATATGAAAAAGGCGGAGGTTTAGAAGGGATCAAAAAGCTTCTTACCATGGAAGATGGACCTACTGCAGTATTTGCAACAAATTACGAAACTACCGTTACTAGTGTGAAATATATGCTTGAAAATAGAATTAAAATCGGTGAAGATGTTTCTTTTTACGGTTTTGATAACTCGGATATTTTTAGACTTTTAAAACCATCCATCACTACTGTTACTCAGCCGATGCATGA
>DPPH01000212.1:2380-3195 GCA_003539375.1 Clostridiales bacterium | reverse complement strand
ATTGGAAAAGAAGCAATGGAGATTTTAGATAAAAGAATTACCGGCAACTACGACTTTTATCCTTTAATCAAAAGATTAAAGACGAAACCAGTAGAAGGTAATTCGGTAAAAAGTCTTATAAAATAATTAGGTTTTAACAGCATTAAGCTGTTAATATAGATAAATTTTAAAAATCAAGGAGGAAGAAAAATGAAGAAAACTTTAGCTTTATTAATTTTAGCATTAGTACTAGTTGTATCAGGATGTAGTACTGGTACAGGAGGAGATTCTGATGAAATAGTAATAGGAGCATCATTATTGACTCAGGCTCACCCATTCCAGGTTGCTATAAAGGATGCAATCGAAGCAGAAGCAGCTAATCAAGGTGCTACAGTAAACGTATCAATAGCTGATCAGGACCTAAACAGACAGATTTCTGCTATCGAAGATTTTATAACTCAGGAAGTTGATGCGATTATAATTGTACCTGTTGATTCAGATGGTATAACTGGAGCAATCAAAAAAGCACAAGATGCTGGTATTCCAGTAATTACTGCAGATATCAAGGCAAATGGTGTTGAAGTATCATCTCACATAGCTACAGACAACTATTCTGGTGGACTTATAGCAGCAGAAGCTATGGCTAAGTATCTTGACGGTGAAGGAAATGTAGGTCTTATAACATATCCAGAAGTTCAATCTGTTAGAGATAGAATAGATGGTTTTAAAGATAATGCTGAAAACCACCCAGGTTTAAATATAGTTACAGAATTACCTGGTAGAACAAGAGAAGAAGCTAAAACAGCTTCAGAAGATATGCTTACTGCAAATCCTGA
>DPPH01000212.1:0-2069 GCA_003539375.1 Clostridiales bacterium | reverse complement strand
TTTGACGGACTTGAAGAAGCACAAAATGCTGTTTCGGAAGATAATCCTTTTAAAGCAGTTGTTGTTCAATTCCCTGATGAAATGGGAACTGTAGCAGTACAAAATGCTATAAAAGTTATTAATGGAGAATCAGTA
The DNA here is from genome assembly GCA_003539375.1 of Clostridiales bacterium. Taxonomy (GTDB): domain Bacteria; phylum Bacillota; class Clostridia; order Tissierellales; family Dethiosulfatibacteraceae; genus UBA8670. The sequence continues at coordinate 1,934 of DPPH01000212.1, read as the reverse complement.
GATAAAGAAGTACCAATAACACCAGGTTTATTTGTTTACGGAGAAGGATTTGTTGATGTGACTGTAGAAGATGGAACAGTTACAATAGCAGAATAAGATTATTACAAATGAAGAAATGCCTGGAACAGGTGTTTCTTCATTTTTTAAAAGGAAGTGGAATAAATGAGTAGAATTCTAAAAATGAATGGAATAAGAAAGGTATTTCCCGGAGTAGTAGCTTTAGATAATGTAGACATATCACTAGAAGCCGGTAAGGTACACGGATTACTGGGAGAAAACGGTGCTGGTAAATCTACACTTATGAAGGTACTATCAGGAGCGTATCAACCTGATGCTGGTACTATAGAGTTATACGGGGAAGAAGTAAAAATAGATAATGTTTTAGATGCTAAAAGTTTAGGTATTTCTATTATTTACCAGGAGTTAAGTTTAAGTAAAAATATGACAGTAGCTGAAAATATTTATGCTTTAAATGAGCCTGTAAAGTTTGGTTTGATAGATGATGATGAGTTAAATGAAAAGACAAAAAAATTGCTGAGCTCCTTATCTATAGATATTAGACCGGATGTATTGGTAGGAGAGCTTTCTATAGCAAACCAGCAAATGGTTGAAATAGCTAAGGCTTTAAGTCTGGATCCTAAGATTGTAATAATGGACGAACCTACTTCAGCCCTAAGTTCAAAAGAAACTGAGCTGCTGTTTTCAATTATTAGAAAGTTGAAAAAAGAAGGAAAGTCTATAATATATATTTCCCACAGGATGGAAGAAATATTTGAAATAACCGACTATGTAAGTGTTTTGCGTGACGGTCAGTATATTGGCACAGTTGAAACGGAAAAAACTGATGTTGATGAACTTATAGACATGATGGTAGGAAGAAAGATGGAAGAATTCTATCCGGAGAAAAAGTTTAAATACACCGATGATAGAGACCTGCTTAAAGTAGTTAACTATAATAAAGAAGGCTACTATCACGATATTAACCTTAGTGTAAAACCTGGAGAAATACTGGGTATCTACGGTCTTATGGGTTCAGGCAGGACTGAAATAATACAGGGAATCTTCGGTATTTTAGACAAAGAATCTGGAGAAATGTATATAGATGACAATAAGGTAAAAGTCGATTCTCCTAAAGATGCTATAGATAATGGTATAGCCTATGTAACAGAGAACAGAAAAGATGAAGGACTGGTACTTACAGCTGGTCTTCATGAAAATATGACTATAGCAAATCTTGATGGAATACTAGGGAAACATAAACTTTTAGATGATAAGAAAGAAAAAAGATTAGCAAAAGACTATGTAGATAGTTTAGGAATAAAAACCCCTTCAGTTTACCAAATAGTAAACAAATTAAGCGGTGGTAATCAACAGAAGGTAGTATTATCAAAATGGTTCGAAATTAATCCTAAAATACTAATCCTCGACGAGCCAACAAGAGGAATCGATGTTGGGGCAAAATTCCAAATATATAAGCTAATGCTGGAACTAGCAGAAAAAGGCGTAGGAATAATAATGATTTCTTCTGAACTTCCAGAGGTAATCAACATGTCCGATAGACTGTTAGTAGTTAGAAATAACAGCATAATTCAAGAATTAGATTCTTCTAAGACTAACCAGGAAGAAATCATGAAATATATAACTGGGAATTAATTAAACTTAAGAATGTGGAAGGTGAAAAGATGAATAAGATAAAAAGTTATTTTCAAAGCAACAGAATACTTAGAAATTACGGAGGAGTTTTAATAGCTTTAATCGGATTGTTTGCTTTATTTTCGATTTTAAGTCCCTTTTTTCTAAATACGAATAATTTACTTACTGTCCTATCTCAGGTATCTATCATAGCTATTATGGCCTTTGGTATGACATTTGTACTGATGATTGGTGAGATAGACTTATCAGTAGGTTCTATAGCAGCAGTCAGCAGTTTGGTA
>DPPH01000141.1 GCA_003539375.1 Clostridiales bacterium | reverse complement strand
GATGGATTTTTATTTGGAGATGATAATTCAAAGATAGCTATAAAAGAAAAGCTGCTAAAAGAATTCAATCTACATACTATTGTAAGGATACCAAGTGGAGCTTTTGCACCATATACATCAATAAGCACTAACTTGTTATTTTTTGATAAAACTAATCCAACTAAAAAAGTTGACTACTACCAGGTACCACTTCCTGACTACCTTAAAAACGGATTTACCAAGACTAAACCATTAAAAGAGAGCCATTTAGATGGAGTAAGAGAATGGTGGAATAATAGAGATAAAGAAGATAAAAATGCCTATTCTGTAGAGGTTGATAAAATTAAAGAAGCTAACTATAACCTTGATTTTAAAAATCCAAACAACGGAAAAGAAGAAAAAGAATACAAACTTGATGAACTACTTCAAATCATGGATGAAAAAGCAAAAAGCATACAAGAAACTATAAAAAAACTAACAGAAGAACTTGAGGGAGTGGAAGAATAAAATGGACACTCAAAAACTAAAAGACAAAATACTTCAACTTGCAATACAGGGTAAACTTGTAGAACAGGATCCAAGTGACGAACCAGCATCAGAACTTCTCAAAAAGATAGAAGCAGAAAAGAAAAAACTATATAAAGAAGGTAAAATAAGAAAACCTAAAAAAATACCAACAATTAAAGATGGAGAAAAACCATTTAAAATACCTGAAAGTTGGGAATGGGTTAGATTGGGAGAAATAATAAGTATTAAATCGGGCGATTTTTTACCCCGGAAAAATATGATTGATAATGGTGAATTTCCAGTTTATGGGGGAAATGGCATTAATGGGTACTACAATAGATATAATATAAAAGAAAAACAAATAATAATAGGAAGAGTAGGATATTATTGTGGTAATGTTCATTTAACTAAGAAAAAATCATGGATTACTGATAATGCTTTTATAACATATTTTGACGATAAAAATATATATAAAGATTTTTTGGTATGGTTATTGAGAAAAACAAACTTAAGACAGAGCAATAATGCCACAGCTCAACCTGTTATATCTGGCAGAAAAATTTATCCAATAAAAGTACCGATGCCACCATTAAATGAACAAAAAAGAATAGTAAAAAAAATTGATGAATTATTTAAATTAATAGATAATTTAGATTCTGATAAGGAAAAGTTGCTAGAAACTATTGAAATTACTAGAAATAAAGTCCTTCAAGATGCAATACAAGGGAAACTTGTAGACCAGGATCCAAATGACGAACCAGTATCAGAACTACTTATAAAGATAGAAGCAGAGAGGAAAAAACTATACAAAGATGGAAAAATAAGAAAACCTAAGAAACTACCACCTATAAAAGATGAAGAAAAACCTTTTGATATTCCTGAAAGTTGGGAATGGGTGAGATTGGGGAAAATTATAGATCTTATATCTGGAAGAGATTTACCAATAGCTCAATGCAATAATGAAAAAGAAGGAATTCCATATATTATGGGGGCAAGTAACATCAATAATGGAAACTTAAGTATAGAAAGATGGATTGAAGAACCAAAAACAATAGCAGAAAAAAGAGATATAATAATAACTGTTAAAGGTACAGTTGGAAAAATCCATTATTTAGATGAATTTGAAAGTGTGAATTTAAGTAGACAAGTTGTAGGAATTAAGCAAATTGGTTATGACTATAATTACTATCTGTTTAATTTTCTTAAAGGGTATATGAATCAACTTAAGAAAGTTTCGCAAGGGGTTATTCCAGGTATATCAAGAGATGATATTTTGAATGTTCTATATCCATTACCACCTATTAATGAACAAAAAAGAATAGTAGGAAAATTAGATAATGTTTTTAGTTTATTTGATATATTAGAAAATTATTTTGATAATTAATATATAAGAATTTTTAAGTAAAAGGAGGGGGTTATTTATCCAAAGATTAAAATTAAAATTAGAAAATCGTTTTGGAATAAAAAAATTAGAAAAAGAGTTTTCACTTTCAGATAGTAATGAAAATGTTATATATGCAAAAAATGGAATGATGAAGAATCTGTATACAGCATAATATTAGAGCAATCAGAAAATGTTGATTATAGAGATATAGAACTTGAAAACAAAATAATTCTTGCAATTTCAATAAGGTTAAAATCAGAAAAGTTTATGATTGATAAATTAAACAATGATAATATATATGATGAAATAACTAAAAATCAAACTAGAGAACTATTTAATAAATATAAATAAGCTGGAAATAGGAATGAACAATAAAAAAAATACTAAATGAAGTCATAATAATACTTGAAAATTTTCATTTTAATTTGTTCATGTATGAGTTATTAATAGATATGTATATTGTTGAAATTTTAAACCTTTATTACAAAGTAAGGGAATTATAAAATATGTTAAGAGTGGATAAATGTTAAGAATTGAAAACTGAGGCCAAAGCATAAAACTGGATAAAATCAGTTTATTGTATTTATAAATTATCAGAAGTAGAATTAGACTGGATTCATTATTATTGTGAAGGAAACCCCCTATGTGGTAGGATAGTTGTCGTAGAGTAAAAATAATGTATAATATATTTACGACAAAACCTAAGGAGAATAAACTATGTCTAAAAACAATAAAAATAAAAGATATACCGAAGAATTTAAAGCATCTCTATTAAAAAGATTAGAACAACCTACAACAGATACAGTTAAAAGTCTATCGGAAGAACTAGAAATTCCTAGACCTACAATATATGAATGGATAAAAAAGAGTAAATCTAAAAATGACGATAATAAAACAAAATATAAATCACGCAACAAATGGACATCTGAAGATAAATTCCAAATAGTACTTGAAACATCAACCCTTAATGAAACTGAACTAGCTGAATACTGTAGAAGAAAAGGCATCTTTGTAGATGAAGTAAAAACATGGAGAAAACAATGCCTTAACGCTAATGAGGAAGTTTCAGAAGATCCTAATAAACTTAAAGATAGTCTAAAAGAAGAACAAAAAAGAAACAAAGATCTTCAAAGAGAACTTACAAGGAAAGAAAAAGCATTAGCTGAAACAGCTGCACTATTGGTACTTAGAAAAAAGGCCCAAGCCATCTGGGGGGAACACGAGGAAGACTGATCAGTACCCATGATCGCAAAGTAGCAGTAGAACTGATCAATGAAGCAAGAAAGTCAGGTGCTCGGTTAAAGCCAGCATGTGAAGTATTAAATATTAGTGATAGAACATATCAGAGATGGACTAAAGATGGAGCTATAAAAAAAGATCAAAGACCATTAATTACTAGACCAACTCCTAAAAACAAAATAACAAAAGAAGAAAGAAATGAAATAATTAAAACTTTAAACAGTCCTGAATATAGGGATTAACACCATCACAAATAGTACCTAAGTTAGCTGATAAAGGTAAATATATTGCATCTGAATCAACTATGTATAGAGTTCTAAGAGAAGAAAAAATGAACACTTCTCGTAGTAGAACAAATACACCAGTGAAGAGAACTCCACCCACACATGTAGCAACAGCACCAAATCAGGTTTGGACTTGGGACATAACATGGTTAAATGCATTTATCAAAGGACAGTATTACAAGCTTTATCTAATCGTAGACATGTTTAGTAGACTAATTGTAGCCCATGAAGTATGGGAAGAAGAAACAGCTAAACATGCAGAGTATCTTGTAAGAAAAGCTACTCTATCACAAGGAATAGCAGGTAGACCATTAGTACTGCACTCAGACAATGGTTCACCTATGAAAGCTGCAACATTTCAAACAACACTAGAAAAACTAGGAGTACAAAGTTCATTTTCAAGACCAAGAGTAAGCAACGATAATCCTTACTCAGAAGCACTATTTAAAACAATGAAGTATAGACCACAGTATCCATTTAAAGGCTTTAAAACTCTAGAAGAAGCTAGAAGTTGGGTAAATGAATTTGTTAAGTGGTACAATACTGATCATTTCCATAGCGGTATTAATTTCATTAGTCCCTACCAAAGACACTATGGCCTAGACAAACAGATAATGGAAAATCGTATAAAGACCTATGAAGAAGCTAAAGCAAAACATCCAGAGAGATGGACCAAGAACATCAGAGACTGGTCATTACCTGAATATGTAGCTCTTAATCCCATAAGTGAAGAAGAACTTGAAAATATCATCAAGGGAAAAGTTAGTAAACCAAATTAAAGATAGATTTGGCGTAGCGAACCATTGATATGGAGTGGCCTACATGGTAGCCTAAAAAGAAGGCATTACCGTTTCTACCCATATGCCTTCAGGTAATTAAACCATGTAGGCAGAGGCTCCATGTCAATGGCAAATCGGGAACGAAGAGAAATATTATGTAAAAAAGAAAATACGACAATTATGTTGACAAACACCGAACCATAAGTTATATTATAAAATTTTAGAAGCCAAATATTTTAAGAGTATTCAAATAATTTTGAGGTGATTATAATTGACAAGAACATATTCTGAAATAAAAGAAGCTTATAAACAACTTTGCAGTAAAAAAACTGAATACGGGAGTTATAAAAAATCAATTTTTCATATACATACCCCTGCCTCTTATGATTTTACTTTGCTAAATAAGTGGGATGAGAATAAATTTAATAGAGCTGACGAAACTGAAATTTTAGAATTATGTATAGAAAATAAAATAATTCCAAAAGGATTTGATTTCAAATCAAATAAATTTGAAAACGAAGATAACATATTTGTTTCTAAAAAAGAATTCCTTTCATACTTATTGTTAGCGAATGAATTGCTTTCTAATAAATTTGAGATTGCTGTAGTTTGTGATCATCATACTTTTTCTGGAGTCAAAAAATTGGAAAAATGTATTAATGAGCTAAAAACAAATAAACATAATTTTGATATTCATACAAGAGTATTTTCAGGAATTGAAGTATCCTGTGCTGATAGATGACATGTAGTTGGAATATTTAAAAATAATCAAAATAATTTAGAAAAAATTGAGAAATGGTTAAATGATAATTTGATTTCTGAAATTGAAGGAGTTTTTTTAACTAGTTATGATGTAATGAATTTTTTTGATAGACAGGGGGGTATTACTTATATAGCTCACATTAATTCATCTGATATATTTAAGAAAGAAAAATTTCTGAGTGGTGGTTATAAGAAAAAATTACTTTCTTGTGATTATTCTAATGTAGTTGGTATTTCTAATATAGATCAAAAAGATAATATAGAAAATTTAATGAAGAATTTTAATGCTAATATTAAATATGTTATTGATAATGATTCACATAATATAGATTTATTAAATAAAAACTATTTTTGGATTAAAGGTAGTAAAATAAATTTTAGGATGCTAAAAGAAGCTTTTATAGATTTTGACATTTCTATAGAATATAAATATAAACCTTTTTCAAAAAAATATATTAAAGGAATATATATTCAACATACAGATGATGGGTTTTTAACTAATGGTGAAATTAATGAGGGGCCGTTTTGTATTAAATTTTCAGACTCTCTAAATGCCTTCATTGGAGGAAGAGGAACAGGTAAAAGTACAATTCTTGAATTTATGGATTATATAATGGGGCAAAATTGTAGAACAGAAAAATTGTTGGATTTTCTTTGTAATCATGGGAATGCATATATATTGTATGTAGATAATAAAAAAGAATATATAATAGAATTATTAACACCTTCTAAAAAAAATGAACACATACTTCAACTTTTTGGACAGAATCATGAGAATAAATATCACTATAGATATCATTATGATATTGAAGAAATAAAAGAAAGAACTTTAAAAACTTATATAAATATATATGTCTTAGAATATAGAAAAAAAGAAGCACCTTATTTCACACCTGTAACGAACAAAAGAAAAATTTTAGAAAAATTCTATGATACAAGATATTCTGTAAATGAATTAGTAAGGGTTGCAAGTAGCGATAAAATCACTGAGTTTATTTATAAAACTATGTTTAGAAATAAAGAATTGGAGTCCGCTGATAAATATTTTAATAAACGTTCTTTAAAAGGGTTAAAAAATATAACTTATAATTTTAATAACATATTAAGCAAAAGAAATGAGAGTGTATATGAAATCATTACTCCCTTTAACCAAATACAACAAGGTATTCTCAAAATAATTTATAAGCAAAAAAAACCAAGTAAGGATCCTCCATTAAAGAAATTATTAAATATAGAGATGAAGAAAATTGAAAAGAAATATAATATTACAAGTGATAGAATCATAGATTTTCTATTATC
>DPPH01000182.1:12413-15339 GCA_003539375.1 Clostridiales bacterium | reverse complement strand
TAACGGAAAACATAGACAAAAAAGAACTAAGAACCTGGGGAGGTAGTGAAGGAAAATTAGAGGTATTGGAAAAAATTATTAAACAACGAGTAAATACATAATGGGAAATTTATTAGATTTACAATTTTGGTAAAATAGAAAAGGAGGAAGAATAATGAGAGTCAGAAAATTACTGGCATTGACCATAGCTATTGTTTTAGTATTGGGAACTTTTACTTTTGGATATGGCACTGAAGAAGTATCAGAAACTAATAGCGAAGTAGAAGAACCAGTTCAAAATCCAGATAGCGGTGATCAACAAGAAGATGCGGGAAAAGAAAATGAATCAAACTCTGAAAATGACAATAAAGATAATGAGGATGAAAAACCTATTAAGGGAGATGATCAGCAAGAATCAAATCCTGAAGGTGATAAAACAGATGAAAAGGATGAGAATCCTAGCAAAGAAGATGATTCTAGTGACGAAGAAAAGGATGATGTAAATACAGACCAAACCGAACCAAAAGGACAAGAAAAGGAAAAAGATTTGAAACCTGAAGACCCTGATGGTTTAAGAAGACCTGTGGAAATTAAATCTCCTGAACTTGAACGTCCTAGACAGGACTTAAGCGTAAAAGTTTCAAGTTTAGTAGAAAATTTTTCAGTAATGACAAGACAAGTCGAAAGTCAACCTGGCGATATTTTTGTAAATAAAACAGCGACTACACTACCGGATGAATGTAACTTGTGGGAAATAGAATTAACTCTAACAGGTCATGATGGTGAACAAACCTCAGATACTGTTTTAGTTATAGACAGGTCAGGGAGTATGTCGGGAAATAAATTTACGGAAGCAATAGATGCAGCAAAGAATTTCGTTGATTTAATATTTGACGGAACCAATGATTCTAACCACAGAATAGCGGTAGTTTCATTTGCTGGTGATGTTGATGTTGAAATCAATTTTTCAAGCAATAAGGTTGATATTAAAGCTGCAATAGATGGTATAGCCAGTCCAAGTGGAGGGACTCATACTCAAGCTGGATTAAAACAGGCGGGAATACTAATCGATCCAAGTACAGCTGATAGTCAAAACGTTGTTCTATTGAGCGACGGTGAAGCTACATATAGTTATGAAATAAATAATCCAAATATTTATGCTACTGACGAATTTAATCCTGATGATTGGATCTTTGATACAGATTACAGAACGACTTTTTCTGTGCCAGAAAGTGCATTTAATTATAGTGATACAGTAGGAGATGGTACATCTGGACATACAATATTTGAAGATGGACCTTGGAATGGTATCGATAGATACTACAGACATGGTGCAAGTGCAGTAGCAGAAGCAGGCTTCATTAAAAATGGTGGAACAACTATCTATACAATATCATTAGATAATAATACTGAGGGTGAATGGACATTAGACAATATTGCAGACCCTGGTAATAACTATACTACAAGTGGTGGAGATTTAGAGGATATTTATCAGGAAATAGCAGGAAATATAGTTTATGCAGCAACAAATGCTGTCATAACAGATCCGCTTGGACCTTTATTTGACATACCAGGTATTAACGGATCCAACTATAATTCACTTATTACTGTAAGTAGAGGAAGCTTAGCTTGGGATGATACGAACGAAGTAATAACCTGGACTTTGGGGAATATATCAGCCTCTGATCCTGCTACAATGACTTATACAGTAGAAATGGATCCGTCAGGATTTGGCCAAGGATTAAAACTTACAAATGGAGACACTTATGTAGAATATATAAATATTTATGATGAATCTGATAGTAAAGATTTTCCAATTCCTGAAGTAGAATCAACGTGTCAACCTCCTCAAGATTATGGAACTCTTACTATAGAAAAAGAAGTGTGGATTGATAGAGTAGAAGATACAGATAATGATACAGTATTTACTTTCTCTGTAAATGGAGAAACTGTTACTGCAAGTGCTGTAATTGATGGTCAAATTCGCCTACCTGTTGATACATATTTAGTTGAAGAAACGGACTTTGGTGGTTTTACCCCAGACACAGTAACTCAACAGGCAGTAGTAACAACGGAAGGAGCTACAGTAACCTTTGTAAATAGATATACAACTCCTCCAGGAAATATAAAAATAATTAAAAACATAGAAATAGAAGATGAAGCAGTGCATGAAGGAGTTAGGTTCAATCTTAGTCCACTAGCAAATGGTGATGGAGTACTTTCAGGATACACAGACTCTAACGGTGAACTTATATTTAACAACCTACCGGTTGGAGACTATTTACTTGAAGAAGTAGTACCATTAGATTTTGAAACAACCTATACAACCCAAGTAGCTGTAACACCTGGACAGACTACAGAAATAAAAGTACTTAACAATATGGTAGAAAATCCAGCAGACCAGTTTGTATACAACGGAAGCAGCATTTATGGGTACAAGTATAATGCTATGGAAGAAGTACTACAAGGTTGGACTATAGAGCTTTACGAAGAAGGTAATTCTACAACCCCTGTAGCTACTACAGTAACAAACAGTGATGGATTCTATGAATTCAACGGAGTAGATGAAGGAGTTTATGTAATAAAAGAAGTAATGCAAGATGGATGGTACAATATTACTCCAATTCAACAGACTATAACAATAGGAGCAGTTGGATTTGATGAAGAAACACTACATTTTTCAGATGACCAATCATTAATAGCTGCATTACCTGATTCAAATATAGAATTTGTTGCAGAAGGAAGAATTGGAGACATGAGTGGTAATGCTACTCATGAACTAAACATTCATACACCGACCTACAATATAGAAGATGATTTCTGGAATTTTGACTGGAGAAACAACGGTGTACCGGTACCATTTGAACTTGATTATGACGGATCAACGGTTACCTTTACAGTAGACGGGGAAGAATTAACATATGCAAATGTTACACCAGGTCAGATT
>DPPH01000182.1:5746-12195 GCA_003539375.1 Clostridiales bacterium | reverse complement strand
AGGTCAGATTACAGATATGATGATAAGAACAAGAGCTACAGAAAACAACAGTGGTATAATGGTTAATAACCTATACCTAGATGGACAACCAGTAGGAGATAATTCTGTAGCAGTAGCAAATGGAAACGGAAGAGACATATTATGGCTGAGAGAATTCGACCTTACAGATGGATTTACATTAACAGGACAATCTGTAATGTACTGGACAGATGAATTTGAGCCAAGTCAATCCAAATTAGCTTATCAAATCAAATTAGGACATGCATTACATCAAGATGAGTACTGGGCTAATCCATTTATGAATGATGAATATGCAGATGTGACAGTATACAAAGAGATTAATGGAGAACAAGTTGATACTGACTTCAATTTTAGAATATATGAAGGTACTGGAACAGGTGGAGCAATAGTAGCACAGACAAGTGTAGACATAAACAATCCTGAGTTTATAGGAGGTCTAGAGCCAGGAACATATACTATAGGTGAACAACCAGTAGAAGGATATATAACTCCACAACCATATACTTTTGATATTGAAGCTGGAGAAAGCTTAGATTTAACTTTAAGAAATATAGAAATAGTTCCACAACCTGAACCATCAATGATAATAGAAAAAGTAGCTGATGATTATTCAGTTTACGTTGGAGAGGATGTTACATATACTATAACTGTTACAAATACAGGGGATGTTGATTTAGATTATGTATATGTAACAGATGATGAATTAGGATATAGTGAAAATGTGAATATTCCAGCAGGAGGTTCTTTTAGCCACAGTATTACTACATCTTACGACTCTACAGGAACAAAAGAAAATACAGCAAGAGCAGAGTACGGAATAGAAACAAATGACTACTTTATGGTAGAAGATACCGTAGAAGTAGAGGTAAATAGAAGAACTACACCTAGTGGTACTTATAGAATGACAATAGAAAAAGAAGCTCTGTTAGATGAAGTAGTAGTAGGAGAGCTAGTAGAATTCACTATAACAGTTGAAAATACAGGAAATAGAACTTTGACTAATATAGAGCTTGTAGATGACATGACAGGACTTGATGAAACTATAACCTTATCACCGGGAGAATCAGAAACTTTCAATGTATCAGTAGTTGCTGAAGAGGTAGGAACCTTAACTAATACAGCTCAAGCAACACATGATAGAGCATCATTTGTACAGGATAGCGATTCTGTAAATATAATTGAAGATGAAGAAGAATTAGAAGATGAAGACATACCAGAAGGTGAGCCTGGAACTTTTGAAATGACTATAGAAAAGACAGCATTGGTAGAAGGAGAAATATTCTTTGGAGATATGGTAGAATTTACTATAGTAGTAACAAACTCTGGGGATGAAATCCTTGAAAATATCTTAGTAGAAGACGACATGGTAGACTTTGAAGCAGTAATAGAAAAGTTAGAACCAGGAGAATCAGAAGAATTCACAGTAAATGTAGCGGCACCAAATGTACCTGGACCATTTACAAATACTGCAAGAGCTACAAATACTGAAACAGGAACACAGCAAGCAGACGACACAGTATTTGTTGAAGAACCAGTTCCATTAGATGTTCCGGATACTGGAGTAGCACCTACACACCTATTCTTTGGACTAGGAGCACTAGTATCAGGACTAGGAGTATTCTTCACTAAGAAACGCAAGTAAACAGTAGTAAAACAATAGTTTAACAGTAGGACAACGATAGTTGAGCAATAGTAAAAGATTCCTTACAGGTTCGGAATGACAAGAAAGTAAAGCTCAATATGACAAATAATTTATAAATGAGTGAAAGCTTAAAAACTTTGCCTCATTTTTTTCTATTAATAAAGGGTCATTTAGTATATAATATAGATAAATTTGCTTTTCAGGAGATGTCCATGAACAACAAAGGCTTTACATTAATAGAGTTGGTTGTAACAATAGCTATCATTATGATTATATCTATACCTTTAACAAATATGTTTTTGTTTTCATCTAAGGTAAATGCCTTAGGCAGAGAAGAGATGGATGGTATATCCGCTGCTAAGAAGTATATGGAGGAGTTAAAGGCCTCTAAGGAGCTTTTTAATATAGATTCCGAGGAAGGCATCGACTATAAAAAATATAAGCTCTATGTAGATATATTAGGGGTAGAAAGATATGCCTCAAAAGAAGTGACTGAGGGGATTGAATTTAATGAAGATATAAAGGTACTGGTATTAGGAGAATATAATATCAAATATTCACGTGATGATATTAATTACACTAGTGTACCAGAATCATCTCTTGTAATAGAGTTTGACGAAAAAAAAGATTTATATATAAATAATACCCGCGTATTAAAGAAGCAAAAGAAAGACTTAAACTTAGGTCTTTATTTTCAGGATATAGTAGGATTGTATGATTTTAGTATTAAAAATTTTACCAACTATACAATTAATATTTATATTTTGGAACCCAATTTAAAAAGATATGAATACAATTTAGAAATATTAAATGGTAGGGTAAATACCTATAAAAATTTAAGAACAACTACTTCAACAGAAATAACTCCATATATATTATATAAGATTAAAATAGATGTTGAAAAAAATGATGAGTACATAACTACTTTAGAAGGAACAAAAAGATTCGACTACTAAACACCAGGAGAGGCTATGAAAAATAATCAGGGTTCAGTAATGGTTTTAACTATTTTAGTAATGATGGTAGTGACTATTCTTGGTGCCATAGTTGTAAACATGACTATGGTAAGTTACAAGATGAAAAAAACCAACACGACAGCTGAACAGAATTTATATTTAAGTGAATCTGGATTAGACGAAGTATTTGCAGCAGTAAAATTAACTACTGATGAAGGAATTAAATCTGGAAATCTAAAGGTAGAAGAGTTTTACAATACCTTTGATATAGAAGCAGAGAAAAACAAGGAAGATTCTTTGTTTATAGGTGATGATGGAAATATTAACGAAGTATATATGAGAGCCCATGTTAATAAAATCTTTACCGATGAGTATAAGAAATATGTAAAATTAAATATTTTTCCTAACCTTGATTCAAGTAATCTTGTTTTAACTGATAATTGTAGTATAACTTTAGATCCAATTAATAGTTGGGGTTTTAATTTCGATACTAATGGGGAAGAAGAGTTAAAAGTTACTTCTGAGACAAGAAATAAAGGTGTAAAAAGAGCAATCAGGGCAACAATATGTATAAGTACTCCGGATTTCTTTAATCCTATAAGAGAAGATAGGGTAGTTGAAATGGTTAACTATATTCCACTGTTAGACCAAGCAATAGCAGCAGAAAAGGATGTATATTTCAAGGGTAAAGTTTACATAAAAGGCAATGTTTTTTCTTATTCAGACCAAGACGGTATTCTGGTAGAAGGAGCAGGTAGTGACATCGATGTAAAAGGAAATATATACACAAATGGATTGATAGCTTTAATTGACAATGATATAAGGTTTAATGCCCATGATATTTACTCACATAGCATTGATATATCAGATGATTCTTCCTATTTAACCGCTGAATCAATAGTTAGCAAGGAAGAAATAGTTGAGTTGGAAAATATAATATATAATAGCTTAGTAAATGATATAACTAAAGCGGAAAACCACATAAACAACATGGGCGATGTTGATTTTCTCACTGATGAAGTTTTAAAAATTTCAAATCAGTATGATGCAACTAATAACGGTAAAACTGAAAATGATGAATATATATTTGCAACTACAAACAGCAACGATAAAAATATATATTTACTTGGAAAAGGTGCTGAAGACTTTACCAGTTATGAACCTAGAGATTTAGTATTAAATTTAAGTGATAAAGAAAATTATAAAGGAATTATTGTAAGTAAAGGCAATACTTATATTATGGGTAATTTAAATTTTGAAGGAATTATAATAAGTTACGAAAATATATACTTTGATGATATTGGAGAAAAAGTAATTAAAAGCAACAAGAGAGTTATATATGAAATGATAGATGATGATAAAATAAGAACAGAATTTAATATGGAAAATGCCCAACCTAAAGGATCTATAGTATCCATAGATTATTCTTTAACTTCACCTTCCGGGATAGCTTCTGAAAGATTAGTAGAGATGAAGGACTGGAGTATCATAAAATAAGAGGTTCCTATGATAAAAAACAATAAGGGATTTACTTTACTTGAAATAATAATTACTTTAGCTGTAAGTGTTATCGTAATTACAATGATAGGAAGTTTTCTCATAACTAATATTAAACATTACAATAGAATTGATGATAGTACTGAAATTATGGATCAAGCGCAATTCATATCAGGTTTTTTAGATATAGAGTTATCTCAATCTGCAGGAATAAAAAAGATTATATCTAAGGATGGGATAAGTATCTTAGATTCAAATTCGGGAAGTTATATAAAAGAAATAGAACTATATACTTGGGATGAAAGCCAATTGATAAATCCTAGTTTTCAAATAAAAAACGGCAAGGATATTTTTTATAAGAGCCACAGTGAGCTTGGTACTTTTATTGAAGATTTTTATGTTAGTCCTTTACCTGCAAATACTTCTTTTAAAGATTGTAGTGGGATTGAATATGAAATATACTTTAAGAAGAATAATAGTAGCTATGTAATTGAAAAATCAATAAATTTTAGGAATAAATATTAACTTGCTAATAAGGTTTCAATAATATATAATTTATATGAATAAAAGTTGGCGAAAAGAGGATGGATTGGACAAAAAAGGTTTTACATTAATAGAACTTATTGTTACAATAGGATTGCTTGCAATTTTACTGGCAATGATAGTGCCTAGAATAAATACTGATAGGTACTACTTAGAAAAAATATCTAAAGAAATATATTATGATATTAAGGATGTAAAAGTTAAGAGCATGACTTCTGACGGCGTAAGCTATTCGATGTCTTTATATAATAATTATTATATATTGAAGATGGGAACAAATACAGGAATAAAACAGTATAAAAAAGTTGAGTTAAAGGAAGATTTTGAACTTTTATACGAAGACCAATCACTAACATTCAACTACAGAGGAAGTCCAAGCCAAGCTCAAACAATTACCATTAGAGATATTAAAAGAAATTTAATTAAACAAATAACTATAGTACCTGTTACAGGTAGAATTTTATTGATTGAATGAGGAGGATGCTATGATATCAGCAGGAGATTTTAAGAAAGGTATTACAATACAGTGGAGGGACGGTATTTGGCAGATTTTAGATTTTCAACATGTTAAGCCGGGAAAAGGTGCTGCTTTTGTAAGAACCAAGATAAAAAACATTCAAACGGGATCTATAAGAGAGGAAACTTTCAATCCAAATGATAAATTTCCAAAGGCTCATATAGAAACTAAGGAAATGCAGTATTTATACAACGACGGTCAACTTTACTACTTTATGGACACTGAAACTTATGCACAAACACCATTAAATCACGACCAGGTAGAAGAAGCAATTCCTTATATTAAGGAAAATGAAGTAGCTATAATGAAGTTTTTTGAAGGAAAGCCGATAGAAATACAGGCTCCGAATTTTGTAGAGTTGGAAGTAACTCATACAGAACCGGGAGTCAAAGGTGATACAGCTACAAACACCTACAAACCAGCAACTGTAGAAACTGGAGCAGTAATAGAAGTTCCGCTGTTTGTTGAAATAGGTGATGTAATAAAAATAGATACCAGAACAGGTGAATACCTATCAAGGGTATAAAGGAGGAGAAAAATGGATTTTTTATATGAAAAAATTGCATACTTAAATGGACTTTTAGATGGTATGGACATTGATAAAAATGGCTCAAAAGAAGGAAAAGCCCTTTTGTTAGTATCTGAAATACTAGAAGACATAGTGAGTATAGTTGAGGATTTAGATGTAGATCAAGAAGAAATGGAAGATTATGTTTCAGCAATTGATGAAGATTTATCTTCTATAGAAAACGAAATATTCGACGAATTAGATGATGATTTAGACGACTTAGATGACATCGAAATAATTGAAGAATAAAAAAGGGAGAATTTATTCTCCTTTTTTTAAATAAAATTGTAAAAAATATAATCATTTGCTATAATTATTCTATACAAAGGAGGTCTACAAATGACTGCAAAAAAAGAATATTTAAAAAACGGACAGGTACATATATCAACAGAAGTACTTACAATAATCACTAGTATAGCTGCTAGAGAAATCGAAGGAGTACAGGATGCATCAAGTGGTTTTGTTGAAGAAATATCGAGTCTATTTAATAAAAAGAATTATTCAAAAGGTATAAAAATAGAAGTAAAGGAAAATAACGTATATATAGATATTAGCATAAATGTTGAGTACGGTTACAATATACACAAGGTAGCAGAAGCAGTACAGAAGAGAATTACAGAAAAAATAGAAACTATGACTGAACTTTCAGTGACCAGTGTTAATGTTAATGTAGCTAATGTATTTTTAAAAGAAGAAGTAGAAGAA
>DPPH01000182.1:0-5467 GCA_003539375.1 Clostridiales bacterium | reverse complement strand
GATTTTTCCATAGAAAGATCTGAAAGATATCTTAATAACATCGAAAATATGAAGATTGATACAACATATTTTAGACATACTTCATTAAGCTTTGTTGAAAATTTAAAAAGTATTGACAATTTAATCAACCAATATTCCTCAGATTGGAAAATCAACAGGATAGCTAAAATAGATATAGCTATAATGAGACTGGCTATAACTGAAATGCTTTATGACGATGAAATTCCTATCTCTGTTTCTATAAACGAAGCTATAGAGTTGTGTAAGAAGTATTCTAATGAAGATTCTCATAAGTTTATAAACGGAATACTAGGCAATATAAATAGAGGAATTAAATTATGAAATTAAAGACAGCTTAAGCTGTCTTTAAAAATGTTTATTTGAATGAGGTATATATATGGCTATGAAACCTTTAAAGGTTAATGAAGTAAATAGTTTTATAAAAAAATTAATATACAGTAATCCTCTTTTAAACAATATAAGTATAGTGGGAGAGGTAGTGGATTTAAAAAAATCCTTTAAAAATATAATCTTTTTCAATTTAAAGGGTGATAATGAAGAAATAATCAGATGCATATGCTTTGATAGCTCTTTAGAAGTAGAAGAAGGTAAAGAAACGGTTATAAGCGGTAAGGTCGATACCTATCCTCAAAACAGTGTCTATCAAATAATTGTAAGAAAAGCAGAAACTTTGAAAGATGGAGAATCTTACAATAAACTTGAAAAACTTAAGGAAAAACTTTTCAAAAAAGGATATTTTGATCCTTCTAAGAAAAAGAAACTGCCAAAGTTTCCCCAAAATATTGGGATTATAACTTCTGTAAATAGTGCTGCAGTAAAGGATATACTTAATGTATTAAACAGTTATAAGTTGGGACTTAATATAAATATTTACGATTCTGGAGTACAGGGCAGTAGTGCAGTAGATAAAATTGTAAAGGGTATAGAGTACTTTAACGATAGAGAGGTAGATGTTGTCCTAATCTCAAGAGGTGGAGGCTCTAAAATGGATTTAGAAGTTTTCAACGATGAAAGAATAGCAGACTACATTTACAAATCTAAAAAGCCTGTAGTATGCGGTATAGGTCATGAAATAGATACTTCTATTGCTGATCTTACTGCAGACGCTTATGCTATTACACCAACTGGGGCTGCTAAACTAATTATAGAAAATTACATTACATATATAGACAGGATAAATTTTTTTAAAGATAAAATAATACAAAAAACCGAGACTTTAATTCAACGTAAATATAATTATGTAAACTTAAAAAGAAATAAATTGCTTTTATTAAGTCCCTATAAGAAAATAAGCAGCAAGATTAACTATCTAGATAGGTTGGAAAATAGAATGTCTACAGCCGTATCTGAAGTTGTAAATGAAAAAAACAAAAGAATTGAAACTTTAAGATATAAATTAAGCAAATATGACTATAAAAACATATTTAATAAGGGATTTGTGTTTATAAAAGATGAGAATAGTAATATAATTAATAGTGTAGAGAAAATAAATTATACAGATAAATACTATGTACAATTCATTGACGGTATTAAAACTGTTGTGTTTATTGAAGACAAGGAGTAGGTATGGATTTTAAAGATTTAGATTTTGAAGAGGCCGTAAAACGTCTTGAAGAAATTACTGAAGAACTTGAAGGTAAAGATTTGAAGTTGGAAGACAATATTAATAAATATGAAGAAGGTATGAAGTTATATAAATACTGTAAAGAAATATTGGAAAATAAAGAAAATAAAATTAATGAAATTTTAGAAGAATTATCATAAAAATTAAATGGCTCAGTATTCTAGTCAGTACATCTAATTTTGAAGGCGGGCCTAAAGATCCGTCGAAAGGCAAATCGATGAAGTTTCTAGTTTAGGCTTTGGACGCCCAGTCCGGGGTTTTTTCTGGAAGTAAGACAGTTGGGGCGATCCACAATGGCATGTGGGCGTAGACCCCTCTGTCGCGGAGACCTATTTTAGGGAACCCTACCTGCAGAGATCCTGCCGGTAGTGTAGCCTGCCTTGAGTGGTATAATGGAATTCAGTAAAAAAACCTGTTTCTCAGGGGCCCATGAGATGATAGGTAAATACTGTTGAAATTTATACTGCAAAAGAGGCTAGGAATTAGAATGGCTGTTGAGGAAAGCTCCTAGACTGATCTGAGAAATAGTATAGGGATTGTAGTACGGTCTAAGTGGTAATCTAGTCCTGTATATGGCAACAATACAGAAAAATTATTAAAGGGAAACCGCTTTACGGCGACGTAGAGTTGATTTTTGGGAAATCCTACTGGACCTAAGCCGTAAAATTTATCTATACTGTTGCCATTTTTATATATTTAATGTAATTTTAACGAGGAGATTCAATGAGTAAAAATAAACTAGTAAACAGCTGGATTATTATAATAACAATAATTACTGTTATTCTTGCAGCCGGGTTTAGTATAATTTCTGAACTTGCCCTGAGTAAGCTTAACATATTTTTTGCTTTTATAACTTTAATCACTATTATATTTGTAGGTGTTTTTTTTGATATAATAGGAGTAGCTTCTGCTGTTGTTGATGACAAATTTTTTCATGCAATGGCTTCAAAAAAAATAGAAATAGCAAAATACAGCCTTTTTATAACTAGAAATGCACCAAAATTTTCTAGTTTTTGTTCGGATGTTATTGGTGATATAGCAGGAATAGTAAGTGGGGCCGCCGGCACTGTAATAGTATTAAACTTAATAGCTATGTACGGACTAAGAAATGGTGCTCTCCTAACAGTACTAATGAGTAGTACTATAGCTGGACTTACCGTAGGCGGTAAAGCCTTGGGTAAGGAAATTGCAATAAATAAATCTAAAGAGATTATTCTAATCTCAGCAAAAGTAGTGAGATTTTTTGATAAAATATTTAAATTTGTGTAGGTGTTTTAATGTCTGATAAAAAAATGAGAATAGACAAACTTCTTGTAGAAAAAAATCTTTTTGATTCTAGAGAAAAGGCAAAAAGAGCTTTGATGGCAGGAAATGTAAAGATTGAAAATGAAATAATAGATAAACCGGGAACTAGGGTAAGTACCGATTCAAATATTGAAGTCCTTGAACGAATGAAATTTGTAAGTAGGGGCGGATATAAGTTAGAAAAAGCTTTAGTAGATTTTGATGTAAATATCGAAAACAAAGTCTGTATGGATATAGGTGCTTCTACGGGAGGTTTTACCGACTGTATGCTTCAAAGCAAAGCAAAAAAAATCTATGCAGTAGATGTAGGCTACGGTCAACTGGACTGGTCCCTAAGGAATAATCCTAAAGTGAAAGTCTATGAGCGAACCAATTTTAGATACTTTGATGTGGATTCAATAGAAGATAAAATTTACTTTTTTACGGCAGATGTATCCTTTATATCTTTAAAACACATATTTCCAAATGTTCTAAAATTATCAGAAGAAAATTCTGTATTTTTAACTTTAATAAAACCTCAGTTTGAAGCTGGTAGAGATAAGGTGGAAAAAGGAGGCATAATTAAAAACATAGATACCCATTTCGAAGTACTTCACAATGTATTAAATATAGCTCTTGAAAATAATTTTTATATAGAGAAATTAACTTTCTCACCAATAAAAGGAGCTAAGGGAAATATTGAATATTTAGGGAAATTTGTTAGAAATAAAGAAAAAAAACATGACAATCCTGATGTTTTAATAGAAAAAACAATAAAAAATGCTTTTTCGAAATTAAATGATTGAAAATACTGCATAAATATGCAATAATATAAAATATATTAATAAATAAATAGGAGAGTAAAAATGAAGAAATATACAAGACAAACAAAAATACTTGAACTTATTAATGAAAAGGAAATAGAAACCCAGGAAGAATTAGCAGAAGAGCTTCAAAAAGCTGGCATTAAAGTAACTCAGGCTACTATTTCAAGAGACATTAAAGAACTGAGACTAATAAAGGTAACTAGTAAATCCGGTAAGTACAAATACGGTACTATTCAGGAAAGTCAAAATTCGATTTCGGATAGATTAGTGAGAATTTTTAAAAATTCTATTATTACAATTGAAGTTACGGGAAACTTAGTTATAATTAAAACTATTCCAGGAGCTGCACAGATTTGTGGTTCAGCAATTGACTCTCTTCAGTTTGGTTCTATAGTTGGAAGTATAGCCGGCGATGATACTGTATTTATAGCTGTAAGAGATGGGGAAGATGGAGAAGTAAAAGACTTGAAGGATAAATTATACGGATTAATCAACTAATGGAGGAAATATGCTTGCTAATTTAAGTATTAGTAATTTTATTATTTTCGATAAAATCGAAGTAGATTTTTTTAAAGGATTTAATGCTTTTACAGGAGAAACTGGTGCAGGAAAATCTATGATAATTGATGCTGTACTTCAGTTGTTGGGAGAAAAATCGAATAGAAACTTTGTTGGCAACAATAAGGATACGGCTGTCATCCAAGGTTTATTTTTTGTGGACAATAAAAATCTCGAAAAGCTCCTTAAAAACAATGATGTAGATTTTGATAAAGAAACGGGAATAGTAATCAGCAGAAAAATTTACAATACCGGAAGATCTACTGCTAAAATCAATGGTACATTGGTAAACATAAATTTTTTGAAAGAGATACGGGAGTATTTAATAGATGTTCACGGTCAGTACGAACAGCAAAGCATATTAGATAAGGATAAGCATATTGAAATACTCGATGACTTTATAAAAAATGACATTCAAGAATTAAAAATAAATTACAAAGAAAAGTATTTTAAATTTTTAGATGTAAATAGAAAAATTAAAAACATAGAAAAAAAATTAGAAAATAAGGATGATAGAATTGAGTTTTTAAAGTTCCAAATCAACGAGATAGAAAAAGCTAACCTAAAAGTAGATGAGGAAGAAGAACTCTTTAACGAGCATAAGTATCTATCAAACATAGATAAGTTAAACAATAATCTAAATCAAGCCAACTATATATTGAATTATTCTGAAGAATCCGTAGTTGAAAAACTAAGCAGTATAATACAGGAATTATCTCAAGTTTCAGATCTAGATGAAGAAATAAAAAAAATAGAAGATATGTTAAATGACAAATACGAAGAAATAAAAGACATTGCTTACGATTTGAGAAGTTACATTGAAAATATAGATGTAGATAAAAACAGATTGACAAATATAAATAGACGTCTTTCTACTATCAACGATCTGAAAAGAAAGTACAGACTTGAAGTTGCAGATATTTTAAAGAAAAAAGAAGAAAATTCTGAAGAATTGAATTATTTACTAGGTTTAAATGAAGAGTACGAATCTCTAAACCAACAAATAAAGGCTTTAACTAAAGAGTTAGAGGAGATTTCATCAAAACTTCACCATATAAGAAAAGGTAATGCATCTAATTTAGAGGATAAAGTAACAGAGGAACTTGAAGAACTAAATATGAAAAATATTACCTTTAAAATTTCTATTAAAGAG
>DPPH01000166.1:2782-3593 GCA_003539375.1 Clostridiales bacterium | reverse complement strand
TCTATTGCTAGAGCTTTAATTAAAGACCCTAACATTTTGATTTTAGATGATGCAGTTTCTTCCGTAGATACGGACACGGAAGAGAAGATTTTGGGACATCTTAAAGAAGATAGAAAAGACAAAACTACAGTAATAATAGCTCATAGAATATCAACTATACAAAATGCAGATAAAATAATAGTCCTTGATGAGGGTAAAGTTGTTGAACAAGGAACACACGAGGAACTAATTGATAATAAAAAGCTATACTACAGTTTATATCAAAAACAACTTCTTGAAAAAGAGCTTGAAAAAGAAAATGGCAACGGGGATGTGGAAGTATGAATCAATATGTAGATAAAGAAAAACAGTATAAATCCATAGACTTAAGTTTAATGGCGAGATTATTAAAATATGCAAAACCTTTTTGGGTACAGATAACAATCTCCCTGATACTTCTTTTGGGAGTTGTTGGATTAGAACTTTACCAACCCGTACTTCTTGGTAAAGCAGTAGATGAATTTATTGTTAATAAAGATATTGACGGAGTAGTTAGAGTAGCATTTTTGTATTTTGGTACAGCTTTGGCCATGTTTGTGCTTACTTATATTCAAGCAATGATACTCCAGTACAGCGGACAAAAAATAATTTACAATATAAGAGTTGAACTTTTCGACAAGCTTCAATCCTTATCTATTGAGTATTTCAATAATCATCCAATTGGCAAACTAGTAACTAGAGTAACCAATGATACAGAAACGCTAAATGAACTTTATACTAGTGTTATAGTCAATTCTATAAAGAGTATTTTTGTTTTAGTAGGTATAATAGT
>DPPH01000166.1:0-2418 GCA_003539375.1 Clostridiales bacterium | reverse complement strand
TACAGACAGATAAGAAGAAGGGTCGCAGGAGTAAATGCATATATTTCTGAGCACATTAGCGGCATGAAAATAGTACAGATATTTGCAGTTGAGAAGGATGTTTTTAATAGATTTAACGAAGAAAACTCCAAGCTAAAAAAATCCTACATGGATCAACTTAAGATATTCAGTATTTACAGACCATCTATGTATATTCTAAATATTGGAGCCTTTGCACTGCTGGTAGCTTTTGGAGGAAGAATGGTAATCGAAGGAACAATTACAATAGGAACTATTGTTGTTTTCCAAAGATATATAAGTAAATTTTTCGAACCTATCCAAGAGTTAGCAGAGCAATTTAACATACTCCAATCTTCAATGGCATCATCAGAAAGAATCTTTAACCTTCTAGATGAAGAAGAGTATATAGAGAATAAAAATGTAACTAGGAAACTGGAAAAAGTAAAAGGTAAAATTGAATTTAAAAATGTGTGGTTTCAATACAAGGAAGATGAATGGGTTCTTAAGGACGTTTCCTTTACTGTAGAACCAGGAGAAACTGCAGCTTTTGTAGGCGCTACGGGAGCAGGGAAGACTACAATACAAAACCTCATATCTAGATACTACGACATTCAGAAGGGAGAAATTCTGTTAGACGGTATAAATATAAAAGAGTTTGATTTAAAAGAACTGAGGAAAAAAATAGGTCAGATGCAGCAAGATGTGTTTTTATTTACTGGAGATATAAAGAGCAATATAAGACTTAGAGAAGAAAATATAACAGAGGATGATATTCTTAAGGCATCTAAATATGTTAATGCAGATAAATTTATATGTAAGCTTGAAAACAAATACGACCAAAAAGTTTACGAGAGAGGAGCAACTTTTTCTGCTGGGCAGAGACAGTTAATATCCTTTGCTAGAACCCTAGCTTTCGATCCGGACATCCTTATACTAGATGAAGCTACAGCAAATATAGATACAGAAACAGAAGTGTTAATACAGGATGCCATGGAAAAATTAATGAAGGGAAGAACTACTCTAGTAGTAGCTCATCGACTTTCAACTATTCAAAATGCAGATAAAATTATAGTAATGCATAAGGGAAGAATTAAAGAAATGGGTAAGCATCAAGAACTACTGGCCAATAGAGGTATATACTACAACCTTTACAAGATACAGTATGAAAAAGTTATATAGGAGAGATAAATGAATAACAGAAGTGTAACAATAATATTAGTAATACTTTTAGCAGCAACAGTATTTTTTAACTTAAATATGATGAGTAAGATAAATAATTTAGAAAATATGATTTTAAATATCAACAATAACTACAGTCATATAGAAAGTAGGATAAGTGGTATTAATAATTCAGTTCAGAATACTTTAAATGAGTTTAATAAGGAAAAAATGTGGATAAGAAGTCATGATATAAGAATTGTTGAGTACTACCTAGATGAAGAGAAGGTAGATGTTAATATATCTATAGAATTTAATGAATTAATAAAGGAAGAAAAGTTATATTTAGTAATTAAAGATGAGAACAATGACCAGGAGACTTTAGAGATGGAAGGTTATGAAGAGTCCATGGTATATACAGATACTCTTAGACTGGATTCTAATAAAGATTATGAGTTTTCAGTAGTTGGAGAAAGTGCAGAAAGTAAAAGAAGTGATGATGTAGATCAACTTTACGTGAAATCAACAATTAATAACTTGATAGTTTTTGATAGTCACGTTCACAGATCTTCTGCTAATGCAGAAAAAGAAATTCAAAATTTCCACTTTAATTTGCTAGCATATAAAAATGTACAAAGGAACAGTATTTTTGAAGATTACACAAAAAATTTAGAAATAGTAAGTTTGATAGGAGAGGTTTATGTAGACGAAACCTTACTCGATACTATGGATTTTATAAATGGAGACAATTGGGAACATTTAGATGTTAGAACCGAAGGTGAAAGAGAGCCTGTATTTGAAACACAAATGGGCTCTAAGATTATTGTAGATATTGATGGAGTTTACAACTTTGATGAAGAAATATCCTACGAAATGTCGGATATAGTTCTTGTGGTGAAAGCCGAGGATTCTAATGGTAGAGTCTATACCCAGGACGTTCCTGTTACAAGGCATTAATTATATTTATAAGTTATTAATTCAGTTGCCAGTACTCAGGATTTAGAAGTAACAAGAACCGCTTAAAGATAATTCGCAAACTCGCTATGCTCAAACAATGCTCATTATACATCTTTTACGCTTGTTCTGAACTTCTTTAAATCCATTCCTAAGGCGCCTTCATTCATTAACTTATATAAGATACTAATTGATTATCGTGAAATATAAATTATAGAAAATAAAGAAAAGTAATTGTAAGTGAAAGTGACTTCGAAGTATTTTGTAAGAAGTATAGTATAAGTGAGAAAATTGTAAGAACGAAAT
>DPPH01000255.1:1382-4455 GCA_003539375.1 Clostridiales bacterium | reverse complement strand
AGGAGAAGATTATATGAATTTAAAACCTATAGGTTACGTACATTCACCATACAAAGAAAGAAAAGATGCTCCAAGTCAGGGTAGAAACAGAGATGATAAATTTCAGATAGAAATACTGGAAGAATTTAAAGATGGACTTAAAGGTATAGAAAAAAGATCCCATCTCATAGTACTTTACTGGTTGGATAAATCAAAACGAGACATCCTTCAAACTACAACACCTCACGATAAAAATGAAGTGAAGGGAATTTTTAACACAAGATCACCAGCAAGACCTAACCCGATAGCTTTTAATATAGTTGATTTAGATAAGGTGGAAGGCAATATTCTTCACGTAAGAGGTATGGATGCTTTAGATGGAAGTACGGTAGTAGATATCAAACCCTATGCTAAAGAAATAGACTGTGTAGAATAATATAAATTGACAAAATATCAAAATTAATATAAAATTTTTCTTACATGTGCACCTATAGCTCAGACGGATAGAGCAGTGCCCTCCTAAGGCATGTTTTGCGTAGGTTCGACTCCTACTAGGTGCACCAAATATAAAATATGTAAGGATTTATATATCAAAAATAGAGTACACCTACAATCAACTAAAGGTGTATTTTTTTATTTTTTTTAATAATTAATCCATTAATCAATAAAATTAATCGATAAATCAATAAATTTTATAAACAGGGCAAAATAAGCCCTGTTTTTTCTGTTTTTTGCTAAAATCAATCAATAAATTCAATATAATTATCAAAAATATTAAAATAATTAATAAAAATATTAAAAAAATCAATAAAAAGTATTGACAAATTAAATAAATTGATTTATTATATAGACAAATAGAAGAAATCGACGAAATAAATCAAATAAATTAATAAGAATATTAAAATAATAAAGGAGGAAGAAAAATGAAAAACTTAAGAAAATTACTAGAAGGAACAAAAATATATAAAAACATAGAATATCACACAAGCAGTAAGGAAGAAAGTCATAGAGATTATAGAGAAAGCACATACATGATTTGGTAAATAGTATGTAAAAAGTAGGAGGTTTAAAAATGAGTAGGTTAAAAAATGATGGGTTGGAAATGTATAATCAAATAGAGTATAATAAGAAAAAGAAAGAAATAAATGAATCTTATTCAAAATTAATAAACAATATAAATGATATAAGGATAAACGGTGAAGTATGAAAACACATGAAATAATTGATAAATTAGAAAAAAATAAAATAACTGTAGACCAAGCAGTAGAAGAAATATTCCAGACCCAAGTAGAAATAGAACCTCAAAAAAAAGCAAAATTTTTAAAAATAAAAGTAATAGATGGAGAAGAAGGTAAGAAAATAAATATTCCACCATTACCTCTTGGGTTGGTAAACGGATTAACATCTTTTGGGTTACTACTGGGAGCAAAATTTTCCGATGATGAGGATCTTAAAAAAATAAACAGGAAAGATTTAAAGAAATTATTTGATGAGTTAAGAAAACACCCACCATTTAAATTAGTAGATGTACTAGATGAAAGTGACGGAACAAAGGTAGAAATATATACTAAATAAAGGAGAAGACAATGAAAAAAGAAGTATTAGGAAGCTGTCCCGTATGTGATTCGGAACTTAAGGTGACAGAACTATCCTGTAAAAGATGCGGAACAAAAATTAGCGGTGATTTTGAATTATGTAAATTTTGCCGATTAGATAAAGAACAGAAATACTTTGCAGAAATGTTTATAAAAAATAGAGGAAACATAAAAGAAATAGAAAAAGAGTTGGGAATATCATATCCTACAGTAAGAAGATTACTGGATGAAGTAATAGAAGCTTTAGGATATAAGGATGAGGCTAAAAAAAGTCAGGTTAATCAAAGCACCATACTGGAAAAATTAAGCAAAGGAGAAATTTCATCGGAAAAAGCTCTTAAACTATTAAACGGTGAAGAAGAATAGGAGAATAAAAAATGGATGAAAAAATTAGAATATTAAAAATGATTGAAGAAGGCAAAATTACATCAGCAGAAGGTGAAAAACTACTGGGAGCTATAGATGAAAAAAGCACAAAAATAGAAAAAGAAAAGATAGATGGATCACCAAAGTGGTTAAAAATCAGAGTATTTGAAGAAAATGAAAAGGGTAAAAAGACAAAAGTTAACATAAACGTTCCTATAGCAATAGTTGAAACAGGACTAAAAATAGGAAAGGGATTTGATGAAAATTTAGATAGTGCATTGAATGGAGTTGACTTTAACGACATCATGGATATGATAAGAAGTGGTGCAGAAGGAAAGATAGTAGATATAGAAACTGATGAAGGTGAAACAGTAGAAATATATATAGAATAGTATTCCCTTATTAAACCTCTAAAAATTTAGAGGTTTTTTTCTATTTGAAAATAAATTTTATAAAGTATATTATATATAAAGAAGACAGTATTAAATACTAATTAAAATTTTAAAGGAGGAAAATTTGAGACTTATTTCATGGAATATTGATTCATTAAATGCTGCCTTAACAAGTGATTCAAATAGGGCAGTCTTATCAAGAAAAGTAATTGATACAATTATAGACAAGGATCCAGATGTAATTGCTTTACAGGAAACTAAACTACCATACAAAGGACCAAGTAAGAAACATATCAAGCTTTTAGGTGAGTACTTTAAAGGCTACTCTTATGTATGGAGAACTTCTCAGGAGCCAGCTAGAAAAAGCTATGCCGGAACCATGTTTTTATATAAAGAAAAATACTCTCCTGAAGTTTTTTATCCTGCAATAGAGGCACCAGATACTATGGATTTAGAAGGAAGAATTATTACTTTAGATTTCGGAGAATTTTATATTACTCAGGTATATACTCCCAATGCAGGGAATGGTTTAAAAAGGCTGAAAGAAAGGCAAATTTGGGATGAAAAGTACGGAGAGTATCTTAAAAGCCTAGACGAAGAGAAACCAGTCTTAGCTGCAGGAGACTATAATGTAGCACATAAGGAAATAGACTTAGCTCATCCGGATAACAATAGAGAATCAGCAGGTTTTACAGATGAAGAGCGTGAGGGCTTTACGAACATATTAAACAAAGGATTTAC
>DPPH01000255.1:0-1019 GCA_003539375.1 Clostridiales bacterium | reverse complement strand
AGGGTAAAAACAAGCAAAATTAATAATTCAGGCTGGAGAATTGATTATTGGTTAGTTAGTGATAGGATAGCAGAAAAAGTCGTAAAATCAGAAATGTTAGATTCTGGTGAAAGACAGGACCATACGCCAATATTATTGGAAATAGATCTATAGAAAATATATAAAATATTAGTTTATTGTAATAGGAAAATAATTTTGATATAATAATAGTTAGTAAAACTCCGACCTTCACCACCTAAGGATTCTATGGTGGTAAGGCGATGGGTTTGTTTGGAAACGAACAAGCCTCCCGAATGGAAAGGAGACTTAAATCTATTCTGGGAGGAATAGATTTTTTTTATTTAATAACTAGGGAGGTATGATATGACCAGCAGAAAAAAATTAATTTTACTGACTGTTCTTATTATACTTTTTTTGATTGTAGGATGTAAAAAACAGAAAGAAGTAGACTTTAAACCAGCATCTATAATATCCAGCAGTGAAAATTTATCAACAGTAAGTTCTTTAAATGAGGAAATATTAATTTCTGATTTTATTGATGTAAGTAAAAAAAGTATAGTCATGACCTACGATGGAGGATATTACCCTCTTGAATTTGATGGAACTTTATATTCAGAAAAAGAAGGTGTAAATTTCAAAAATACAGATGGGGACAAACTGTACGAAAATGTAGTAGGAATAATTAATTCTCTGCCTAAAAGATCAGTAATGGATGTATATCATGAATCAAAAAATCTTATTAAAGATAATAAGGTCATGGTTATTTATATTGATGGTTGGGGATGGCACCAGTACCAATATCTAAAAGAAAATTATCAAGAACTTTACCTTAGTAAAATCAAGGGTTTTGAAAAGGCTCTAACAGTATAT
This sequence comes from Clostridiales bacterium, assembly GCA_003539375.1. Lineage (GTDB taxonomy): Bacteria > Bacillota > Clostridia > Tissierellales > Dethiosulfatibacteraceae > UBA8670. Next base: position 149 of record DPPH01000255.1, on the reverse strand, counting down.
AAGCCGGTAACTAACAGCGGATATGCAGCCATGATTACAGGACAGCCTCCTTATATAAACGGTATATTAAATAGAGATTTCAGAGAAGTAAAAGTAGAAACTATATTTCAATATATTGAAAAAATCAACAAAAGAGCTGTCTTAATTGA
>DPPH01000223.1 GCA_003539375.1 Clostridiales bacterium | reverse complement strand
GGAGTCCAATCTCTACCAGAATTTTCAAATATTTTATTTATATCATCAGGAACTTTTTTTGTAAGTTTACCACCTCTTAAAGGTTCCATTACAACTATTCCTAAACCTTTATCTGAAGCATAATTTAATCCTTCTTCTCCTGCCTGATATTCTTTATCTAGATAATTGTACTGAATTTGGCAAAAATCCCAGTCGTAACTATCTACTATTTCTTTAAACAAAGGTAGTTCATCGTGGAAAGAGAACCCTACGTGCTTAGCTCTGCCATCTTTTTTTACCTGGTCTAAAAAACCAAACAAATCATGTTTGTTTAAATTTTCCCATCTTTCCTTATTAATTGCATGAACTAGATAGAAATCAATATAATCGGTTTGTAATTTTTCAAGCTGCTCTTTCATATATTTGTCAAAATCTTCTCTCTTTTCTATTAGCCATGAGGGAAGTTTCGTCGCTAATTTTACCCTCTGCCTATATCCATCCTGCAGAGCTTTTCCAACTAAAGGCTCGCTCATCTTACCGTGATATGGATATGCCGTATCTACATAATTTACTCCCTTATCTATTGAGTATCTTATCTGCTCTATAGCTAAATCTTCTTTTATATCTTTAGGGTCGTTGTTGTTGGTTTGAAATCTCATACAACCGAAACCTAAAACAGAAACTTCTTCTCCTGTTTTCCCGAATTTTCTATACTGCATAATCAACCTCCTAATTTTTCTTTGTTCCTTACATTATATATTATTTACTTGGACTAGTAAAATTCTAAATCCCAATTTTATAAAATGTTTTAATTATTCAATTTTTTTGTTATAATGATAATAATAATTTTCGGAGGTATTTATGAACAAAAAAGAAATTAAAATGAAATTTGGTAACGAGTTTCTAGGAGAATTAATTGCAAATAAAGCTAGCACTGCTGTAGGTGTGGAAGAAAACACTTTAGAACCCTATGACATGCTATTTGGAGCTTTAGGCTCATGTTACTATTCTACTTTTTTAGATGTTGCCAAAAAGAAAAGAATAAATTTTGACCATGCTGAAATACATATAGAAGGAGTAAAAAGAGATACTCCACCAACGACACTAGAATGGGTAAAGGTAAAACTTGATGTTAAAAACAGCAGCAATAATTTGGGTTTAGAAAAAGCTGCCGCCTTAGCAGCCAAGTACTGCTCAGTATATGTAACAATATCAAAGGTAGCAGATATTTCCTGGGAAATAAATTTCATATAATTATTTAAGCAGGAGTTCATACTGATACTGGTCTCCTGTTTGGTTTTCATGATAATTTTGACCTATTTTATCAAATTTAAAAGTAATTTTTGACACAAATGTGATTTACTATTATAATATGTAAGAAGTGTATATTTATATTTGTATTTTATATGAATTTATGCTAAAATTTATCTTAGCTATTTTTGAAAATAATGAATCACTTGATTTGATATATGCAAGTATTTGTTACAATTTTATTAGAAGGAGAGAGATTATATGAAGCTTAAATCTACTTTTAGAGGCGACACAGGAACCAGTCGTTCTAGAAAAATTAGACAGGAAGGTTCTATACCTGCTGTGCTTTACGGTAAGGATATAGACGTAAAAACAATTACAGTGGACACAAAGGATTTTAAAGAAATACTAAAGAGTGAAGGACGTAACGCAATAGTTGACATCGAACTTGATGGAGAAAGCTATTTCGCAATGTTAAAGGATGTACAAACTCATCCAATAACAAACGATATTTTACATTTAGAATTCTACAATATCGATCGTTCACAAAAGGTTGAAGTTACTATTCCAATTAGACTTGTTGGAAAAGAAATTTCTAAAATCGAAGGTGCTGTTGTGCATCAGCTTGATGAAGTTGAGATTAGATGCCCAAGTACTAAGATTCCGCGTCAAATCGAACTTGATATTACAGAACTTACTTTAGGTCATAGTTTACATGTTTCTGATTTAGAAAAAATCGAAGATATAGAAATATTAAACGACCCTGAAGAAATGATTGTATCTGTAACTACTATCGACGAAGAGCCAGAAGATGAATTAGAAGAAGAATTAACTGGCGAAGAACCTGTATTAATCGGTAGCGAAGACGATGAAGAAGCAGAAGAACCAGAAGAAGATGAAGAATAAGAATTAAAGACATCCAAAAGGGTGTCTTTTTTTTATAAATTTGGGTATAATATAAAAATAAGGAGGCGATTACATGAATATAATAGTAAATTCTTTTCCTTTTGATCCGGATAAATTGAAAGACCTACCAAAGGATTTTCCAGATATTAATTTTGAGTTCACCGGTTCAGAGGAAGAACTAATTGAAAAAATACCAAATGCCGATGCAATTTTGACTATGAAGCTAAAGGAGGAACATCTGAAAATAGCTCCAAATCTACAGTGGATTCAAGGATTGATGGCTGGAGTAGACGCTCTACCTCTTGATACCATTAAGGAAAGAGGAATTATCCTCACTACCGGAAGAGGAATCCACAAAAACCATATGACTGAATATGCCTTAAGCATGATGATTTTAGATGCTAGAAATTTAGACCAACTTCTTTTAAAGCAGCAAAAGAAAGAATGGGACCCATCTTTTAAACAAGATGAAATCAAGGGTAAAACTCTTGGTATAATAGGACTAGGATCTATTGGAAAAGAATTAGCTCGAAAAGCTAGTTTTATGGGTATGGATGTAATAGGTGTGAAAAGAACAAACAATCCAGTCCCTCATGTTAGAAAAGTATACACTAACGAAGAGGTTGAAGAAATTTTTAAACAAAGTGATTATATAGTAAATCTTTTACCATATACTCCAGAAACAGAAAAGTTTGTAGATAAAAATCTTATGAACCTCATGAAACCTACAGCATGTATGCTCAACTTAGGAAGAGGTAGCACTGTAAATGAAGATGACTTATACGATGCTCTTAAAAACAAAGTTTTTAGAAAGTATATTTCAGATGTTTTTGAAACTGAACCTCTACCAAAAGAAAGTCCCTTATGGGATTTAGATAATATAATTATAACTCCACATATCTGCGGACCTAATGTGAATTATATGTCTAAAGCTTACGATATAGTTAAGGAAAATATTGGAAAATATAAAGAAGATCCAGAATTAGTTATTAATAAATACTCTTTTGAAAGAGGATACTAAAAAAATAAGGTTGGGTAAATCCCAACCTTATTTACTAATAAATTCTAATATTCCTTCTATTTCTTCTTCTGTTAATTCTCTCAACTCTGCATCAGAATAAACAGCTAAATCCGACTCCAAGTAGTCACATAAATCATCAAATAAATCTTTTTCTACATCATAAAAAAAATCGTTAATCTTTGATTCAAAGGTCTCAAAATCTTCTTCGTTTGTATAATCAAGATTTTTAAGAATTTTCTGCCAATCTTTTAAATTTGACTCGTAAATACTTTTCACTTTAAAACTCCTTTAAAATATTTTAGATAAAAATATTATACATTATTTGTGAAATATTTCCATATTTTTTTGAAATTTTATTTATTTTTTTAACTTTTTTCTTATTATTTAAATGAAATCTTATACTTGATAATCATCTGGGTATAAGTATAATATAAATATCTTGGAGGTACTTATGAGTAATTCTAATAATATTAAAAACCTTTTCTTAATTAACCCAACTAAAAAAATCCTAAATTCTAAATTTACCCACAGACATTTATACTTTTTTTCCTTTACACTTGGATTGATATCTTCAGTATTGATATCTTTTGAACTGAAATTTCTATTTATATTGTTTTTATGGTTTTCTTTTTATCTATATCTTTTGGGAAACAATATAATAAAGTTAAAATATGAAGATGGGTCTTTCGAATTCAAAAAAGAAATAGCGCTAAATAAAATTGTAGATTCTTTTATTATTATTGGATTTTATTTAATTTATCCGGAATTTGGCATAATGTACCTTTTCTATTTGGTAGGTATATTATTAAACTTTTACAACTCTCAAAGTAGAGTGGTAGTTTTTCCTAATAAATTCGAAAACTTTTTTATTTTTACACTTATGGCTTTGTTTCCAAAATTTATATTTTTTATTTTAGGATTATTTAACCTTCTAGTTTTTTATAAAGGTTTTTACAGCTTACATAAAATGTTTTTTCAAAATGAAAATTAAAGGAGATATGTATGAAATTAGCAATATTTGA
>DPPH01000109.1:3806-4550 GCA_003539375.1 Clostridiales bacterium | reverse complement strand
GAAGGTGAATGTGATAAGATTGTCGTAACTATAAATGAAGATAATTCTGTAAAAGTAGTAGATAACGGTAGTGGTATTCCCGTAGAAGAACATCCAAAAACTAAAAAATCAACAGTAGAGACAGTACTTACAGTATTACACGCCGGTGGTAAGTTTGATTCTGATGCTTACAAGGTATCGGGAGGACTTCACGGTGTTGGTGTATCTGTTGTAAATGCTCTTTCTGAATGGTTAGAAGTTGAAGTATGTAGAGATGGTAAAATTCATAGACAGAGATTTGCAAGAGGAGCAAAAACAACAGAACTTGAGGTAGTTGGAAATACTAAAAAACAGGGAACTACAATTACATTTAAACCTGATTATGAAATATTCGAAGAAATTAATTTCGACTATAATACACTACAGCATAGACTTAGGGAATTAGCCTTTCTTAACAAAGGTGTAAAAATAATATTAGAAGATAAAAGGGAAAAAGACAAAAAAGAGACCTATTACTATGAAGGTGGTATAAAAGAATTCGTTAAATATTTAAATAAAAATAAAAAACCTCTTCACAGTAAAATAATATATAAAGAAGTAAAGAATAAAGACAATGTAATAGAATTTGCAATACAGTATACTGATGCTTACAGCGAAGGTATATATACATTTGCAAACAACATCAATACTCAAGAAGGTGGAACTCATTTAAGTGGGTTTAAGGCTTCATTAACTAGAGTTATAAACGACTATGCTAGAAAAAAT
>DPPH01000109.1:2041-3801 GCA_003539375.1 Clostridiales bacterium | reverse complement strand
TATGAAGGTGGTATAAAAGAATTTGTTAAATACTTAAATAAAAATAAAAAACCTCTTCACAGTAAAATAATATATAAAGAAGTAGAGAATAAAGACAATGTTATAGAATTTGCTATACAATATACTGATGCTTACAGCGAAGGTATATACACATTTGCAAACAACATCAATACGCAAGAAGGTGGAACACATTTAAGTGGATTTAAGGCTTCCTTAACTAGAGTTGTAAACGACTATGCTAGAAAAAATAATATTTTGAAAGAAAAGGATGAGAATTTAAAAGGTGAAGATATTAGAGAAGGTATAACAGCAATATTATCAGTAAAGCTATCGGACCCTCAGTTTGAAGGTCAAACTAAAACCAAACTTGGAAATTCAGAAATGAGAGGTATTGTTGAATCAACTGTAAATGAACATCTTACTTACTTCCTAGATGAAAACCCACAAGTTGCAAAATATATAATTGAAAAGGCGATTAAATCAGCAAAAGCTAGAGAAGCAGCTAGGAAAGCTAGAGAATTAACTAGAAGAAAAAATGCTTTAGATAGTATGGCTCTTCCTGGAAAATTAGCCGACTGTTCAGAAAAAGACCCTGGTCTTTGTGAAATATATCTAGTAGAGGGTGATTCAGCAGGGGGTTCTGCTAAACAAGGTAGAGATAGAAGAACTCAAGCTATACTTCCACTTAGGGGTAAAATACTAAATGTAGAAAAAGCTAGACTAAATAGAATATTAAATTATGAAGAAATTAGATCTATGATTACTGCTTTCGGATGTGGTATTGGAGAAGATTTTGATATTAATTCTTTAAGATACGGAAAAATAATAATTATGACCGATGCCGATGTTGATGGTGCCCATATAAGAACATTACTACTTACATTTTTCTATAGATATATGAGACCTTTAGTAGAAAATGGTAATATATACATAGCTCAGCCACCTCTTTATAAAGTACAAAAGGGTAGAAAAGAGTACTATGTTTATTCAGATAAAGAACTTGAAAAGCTGATAGATGAAGAAGTTGGTAGAGGTACTAATTACGGAATTCAAAGATATAAGGGTCTTGGTGAAATGAATCCAGAACAACTTTGGGATACAACTATGAATCCAGAAGAAAGAGTTGTACTTAGAGTTGAGGTAGAAGATGCTTTAGAGGCAGATGAGATATTTACAACTCTTATGGGAGATAAAGTTGAGCCTAGAAGAGAATTTATAGAACAAAATGCAAAATATGTAAGCAATTTAGATATATAATGACAGAGAATATCGGAGGAAAAAATGGATAAAGAAAACATAAAAGAGACTGTTAGGCCGGTTAATATAGAAAAAGAGATGAAAAAATCATACTTAGACTATGCTATGACTGTTATTGTAAGCAGAGCATTGCCAGATGTTAGAGATGGTCTAAAACCGGTACACAGAAGAATTTTATATGCAATGAGTGAGTTAGGAGTTACTCCTGACAAAGCTCATAGGAAAAGTGCCCGTATTGTCGGGGATGTACTTGGTAAGTATCACCCACATGGTGACACGGCTGTATACGATGCTATGGTAAGATTGGCTCAGGATTTTTCTACTAGGTACTTACTAGTTGACGGTCATGGAAACTTTGGATCTGTAGATGGTGATAGTGCTGCAGCTATGAGATATACAGAAGCTAGAATGGGAAAAATAACTACAGAACTACTTAGAGATATAAACAAAGAGACTATAGACTACAGACCTAACTTTGACGAAACTTTAAAAGAACCGGTAGT
>DPPH01000109.1:687-1721 GCA_003539375.1 Clostridiales bacterium | reverse complement strand
ATAGATGGTACTATAGCTCAAATAGAAAATCCTGAAATAAACATAGATGAACTTTTAACTTACATTAAAGGTCCGGATTTTCCTACAGGAGCTACAATTGTAGGTAAAGAAAGTATTAGAAAAGCTTATAAATCAGGAAGAGGAAAAATAAAAGTTAGAGCTAATGCAGATATTGAATCCATTCCTAACAATAAAAGTAAAATTATATTTACAGAAATTCCCTACCAGGTAAATAAGGCAAGATTAATTGAAAAAATTGCTGAGTTAGTAAAGGATAAAAAAATAGACGGTATAACAGACTTAAGAGACGAAAGTGATAGAACAGGAATGAGAATTGTAGTTGAAATAAAAAGAGATTACAGTCCTGAAATTGTCCTTAACAACCTATATAAGCATACTCAATTACAAAATACTTTTTCAATAATTAATATAGCTCTTGTTAATGGAGAACCAAAAACATTAAACATTAAAGAGATGATATACCACTACATAGAGCACCAGAAAACTGTAGTGACAAGAAGAACTCAGTATGACTTAGATAAAGCTGAAGCAAGAGCTCATTTACTGGAAGGATTTAAAATTGCTTTAGATAATATCGATGAAGTAATCAAAATTATAAGAAATTCTTATGATGATGCTGAAGCAAAATTAATGGCTAGATTTGAACTATCAGAAATTCAGGCAAAAGCAATAGTTGATATGAGACTTAGAAGATTGCAGGGATTAGAAAGAGAAAAATTAGATGCTGAATATGCTGATTTATTAGAAAAAATTAAAGGATTCAAAGCAATTCTAGCTGATGAAACCTTACTTTTAGATATTATAAAAGAAGAACTTGAAGAAATAAAAGATAAATACGGTGATGAAAGAAAAACTCAAATAATAGCAGATGTTGGAGAAATAGACTTAGAAGATTTGATTGAAGAAGAGAATGTATGTATTACTCTTACTCATCATGGATATATAAAGAGAATACCTGAAGATACCTACAAGAGACAAAAAAGAGGTGGAAAAGGTATAAAAGGACTAAAAAC
>DPPH01000109.1:0-371 GCA_003539375.1 Clostridiales bacterium | reverse complement strand
TACCACATAAAAGCCTACGAAATACCTGAAGCAACAAGAACAGCAAAAGGAACTGCTATAATAAATATACTACCTTTAAGTCAAGGTGAAAGAGTAACGGCAGTTATTCCAATTAAAAAAATCGAAAATAACGAACAGTATTTGATTTTTAATACAAAAAAAGGTAAAATCAAAAAAACTGTATTAAAAGAATTTGAAACAAATAGGACAACTGGAATAATAGCAGTAAAACTACAGGATGATGATGAACTTATCGGAGTTAAAAAGACAAACGGTAAAAAAGACCTGCTTATTGTAACAAAAAAAGGTAAAGCAATAAGATTTAATGAAGACCAGGTAAGACCGATGGGAAGAAATACTTCAGGAGTTAG
>DPPH01000025.1:8651-8938 GCA_003539375.1 Clostridiales bacterium | reverse complement strand
AGAAAAATTGGATACCCCTTATTTTTTATTGGTTTAGGATTTTTCTTGTATAATTTTTTAGGCCCGGCCTTTCCCGGGATACTTTCTCACGGAGGATTTAGCTTGGGGAGGACTACAGGTTTTTTATATACCTCTCTTTACGGTATCTACGGAAGAGTGACCCAGATTTTCGCTACCTATGTTTTTATGTTTATACTTTTTGGAAGTGTCATGAAAGCTACGGGAGCGGGAGAGTTTTTTGTAGAACTTCCATACCTTTTAACCTACAAGACTAAAGGAGCGGCGGC
>DPPH01000025.1:8193-8416 GCA_003539375.1 Clostridiales bacterium | reverse complement strand
TCGCCAGCGGTCTCATGGGTTCTATATCAGGAAGTGCAGTAGCTAATGTAATGACAACGGGTACTTTCACGATACCCTTAATAAAAAAAAGTGGATATAAGAATTATGAGGCAGCGGCTATAGAAACGGCAGCATCTACTGGAGGCCAGCTTGTACCACCTATAATGGGAGCGGGAGCCTTTGTAATGGCGGAGTTAACTGGTATACCATATTCGAAAATCAT
>DPPH01000025.1:7757-7981 GCA_003539375.1 Clostridiales bacterium | reverse complement strand
GGTATACCATATTCGAAAATCATCACCGTTTCCATTATTCCGGCACTCTTATACTTTTTTAGTTTAATGATCATTGTCCATCTTGAAGGAAGTAAAATTGAATTCAAAAAAGAACTCATGGAAGAATCAGTAAGAAAAGCTAAAATTAAAACTTTACTGAAAGATGGTTGGTTTTACTTTATCCCTCTAGCCTTGTTATTCGTTTTTTTATTTTTAGGATATTC
>DPPH01000025.1:7282-7546 GCA_003539375.1 Clostridiales bacterium | reverse complement strand
TTATTTTTAGGATATTCTCCTACATTTTCAGCGTTTTGGGCAGTGGTTGTAAATATTATAAGCACCTATATTTTTAAGAAAAATAAAGTCTCGGTAAATTTAATTGTTGATGGCTTTGCAGAAGCAGGGGAAAATGTCTTGTATGTAGGTAGTGCTGTAGGAACTATAGGAATAATTATCGGTACAGTTTATTTAACTGGCCTGGGATTAAAATTTTCCGGACTTATACTTTCATTATCCTTTGGATTACTGCCAATAATGATA
>DPPH01000025.1:6783-7046 GCA_003539375.1 Clostridiales bacterium | reverse complement strand
GCTCTCGCATCATATGTTTTAGGGATGGGGCTTACTGTAACATCCTCCTACATAATTTTAGCAGTTTTAGCAGCACCGGCTCTCACACAGGCAGGAGTAAGCCAGTTAGGTGCTCACATGATAATCTTTTGGCTTAGTCAGGATGCCAATATTACACCACCGGTGTGCTTAGCTGCCTACTCTGCAGCGGGTATAGCAAAAGCCGATCCTATTAAAACGGGATGGACATCCTTAAGATATGCTAAGGTAATATATATCGTACC
>DPPH01000025.1:0-6592 GCA_003539375.1 Clostridiales bacterium | reverse complement strand
TCACAGTGGTGAATAAAAACAACCGTATCAGAACCCTTACCCTTTACTAATGCCCAAGGCACACCTATTTTGCTTGAAGGTAGTATAGTAGAAGTTGTAGCGACGGTGGTACTATCATTCTTCCTTGTTGGATTTTTAAGTTGGCTTAGTTATAAAATATTTGAGAAAAGATAAATTAAATTTTACAATAAATTAAAATAGTACTAAAATTATACTATAGAGTTTAACTACAAGGAGGTTAAGATGATATCCATTGATTACAATGAACTAAATAAAGACATAAAAGATATTCTTTACGACTATGTTAGTATCAACAGTAGGACTAGCAGTGAAAATGAAAGAAAAGCGGAAAAGTTTTTGCTTGAATATTTTGATAGCTTAAGATACTTCAAGGAAAATCCTACAAATTTTGGCAGCCATAAGATAGAAAATGATCCTTACGAAAGAGGTGTGCCTTGGGCATTAGTAAAGGGTAAGGGTTCTGATACGGTTGTTTTTATTCACCACTGTGATGTTGTTGATGTTGAGGATTTTGGAAATTTAAAAGACTTAGCTTTTAAGCCTGATGAATTAGAAGAAGAACTAAAAAAAGGCAAGGTAAAGCTTTCAAAAGAAGCAAAAAAAGACCTTGATAGCGGCCGATACATGTTTGGTAGAGGTGCTACAGATATGAAGGGAGGAGGCTCAATTCAACTTGCCTTATTAAAGCAGTATTCTGAAATGAAAAACTTTAAAGGCAATGTGCTTCTTCTAGCAGTACCGGACGAAGAAAATCTTTCAGCAGGAATGCGAAGTGCTGCATACTTGCTTAAAGAACTTAAAGAAAAACATAATCTAAATTATGTAGTGACATTAAATTCAGAGCCTCATCAAAGAAAAGATAATGAGGTTGGAGTAATTTCTTTAGGCTCAGTAGGTAAGATAATGGCTTTTGTTTATGTAAGAGGGTGGTTATCCCATGCCGGAAAAACTTTTGAAGGTTTAAATCCCCTAGGAATTCTTTCAGAAATTACTAGCAGAACCGAAACAAATATTGAATTTTCAGATTTTGTAATGGGAGAGGCATCACCACCACCTACATGGCTCTACTCTAAAGACGACAAAGAACAGTACGATGTATCTATGCCTTTAAGTGCTAAAGGATCTTTCAGTATACTTACTCTAGATTCTGAAATAGATGAGGTAATGAAAAAAATTCTTAGTATATCAAATGATGCCTTTGATTCTGTTATAAAGAAAAATAACGAGTATTATAAAGAATATTTAGAAAACACTAATCAAAAATTCTCAGCTTTACCATGGGAGACAAAGGTAGTTACTGTAAGTCAGCTTATAGAAGAAGCAGAAAAAGACTACGGAACTGAGTTCGAAGAAGCTTACAGCAAAAAGCTGGAAGATATAAAGAGTAAGGTACAAAAAGGCAGCATAAATATGATAGAAGGAAGTTTTGAACTTGTCGATGAAATATTTAAATATGTTTCAGACCCTGCACCAACAGTAGTAATCGGCTTAACTCCACCATTTTATCCAAATGTCTCAAACCTTAAATTTGAAGAGAAAGACCATAGGGTAAAAAATATCGCCGAAGATTTATTTGGTTTCATAAAAGAGGAGTTCAATCAAGAATACACTAAGGAATATTTTTTCACAGGTATTTCAGATTTAAGCTACGTATCTTACGAAAATAGTGAAGTAGGTGAAGAAATACTTAGTAAAGAAATGCCTCTTTACGGAGATATGTACAGTATACCTCTTAAAGAAATTGAAGAGAATTCTATGCCTTGTTTAAATATAGGACCTTGGGGTAAAGACTTCCACAAATTAACAGAAAGATTACTAAAAGAAGATTTATATGAAAGAACGCCAAAGATATTGAACTTTGCTGTTTCAAAATTTTTAGGATAAAAATAATGCCTCGGGTTTTTCGAGGCATTATTTAAGCTAATAAAAATTCAGCTTAAGGTATCATAAATTATTTTCGTTGTATTTCCTTTTAGAAATTTAAATAATAAATTGTAGAGAAGGTGTTTTTATGAAGAAGAAAGTAGGAATTATAGGTGGCATGGGTCCCGCTGCAACCCTTAATTTTTTCAAGATGGTAATTAAATATACAGACGCAAAATTTGACCAAGAACATGTAAACATGATTATTGATAATAATACGAGCATAGAAGATAGAAGTGCATTTATATTTAAAAAAGGACCAAATCCTAAAAAAGAATTAATAAGCACTGCAAAAAAACTAGAAAATTATGGTGCTGAAATAATAGCTATGCCTTGCAATACAGCTCATTTTTTTTATGAAGAAATAAAAGAATCTATAAATATACCAATTATTAATATGATAGAAGCAGCAGCTAATTATATTTTAAAAGAAAAAAAAGATAAAAATATAATATTATTATCAACTGAAGGGACGTATAAATCTAAAATATATGAAAAGGTTTTCGAAAGAAAAGATTTAAATTTAATAATCCCTAGTGAAGACCATCAGAAAAAAATAATGGATTTAATTTATAAGGTTAAGAAAAATGAGAATATTGATTATCAAAAGGTAAATGATATTTTAAAACAAATAGAGGTGCCAGATGGAATATTTCTCCTTGGATGTACCGAGCTACCTATAATTTTCACAAACAAAGATATTACTGAAGAATACATAGATACAGTAGAGATTTTAGCAAAAAAAGTGATTCAAGAAGCTGGGTATAGATTAAAAAATATTAAATAAAAAGAGTTTTAAATGATTTAACGGTATAAAGGAGGTAAAAATGGAAAAAATAGACATGATAGTGAATTCACCACACTTTTATACAATGGCTGGAGAAGGTGTAGGATATAAAACTGGAGTTTCTATGGCTGTAGATAAAGGTAAAATTATAGCTATAGAAGATACAGAAAAAATAAAAAATGAATATGAAGGTGAAGAAGTACTTAATTTAGATCATCATGCAGTATTGCCTGGATTCATAGATGCTCATATGCATACGGGACTAGCGGTAATGAGAGGCTTAGCCCAGGATACAAACAATTGGATGATGTATGGACTTCAACCTTTTGATAATGCCTGCACAAGAAAAGAAAAGCTGGCAGGGAGTAAATTAGCTATAATTGAGGCAGTAAAAACTGGAACTACTACTATTGGTGACTTTGAAGACGGCATGGAGGATGTATGTTCATTTATAGAAAAATTAGGTTCAAGAGGTCATATAACTCAAACTATAAGAGAAGCCAAAAGAAGAGTGTACAAACCGGGAGAATTATATGAATTTGATGAAAACTTGGGTAAAGAAAGTTTAAATAAAAATATAGATTTGTATGAAAAGTGGCATAATAAAGACAATGGTAGAATTAAAGTATTATTTGGGCCTCAGGGAGCGGATTTTGTAAGTAAAGAAATGCTTATGAAAGTTCAAAAAATTGCTAAAGAAAGAAATACAAAAATACACATGCACACCCAGCAGGGAGATAGGGAAACCTACCAGGTGGAAAAGAGATACGGAAAAAGACCTATAGCATGGCTTAATGAAATAGGATTTTTAGATGATACTTTAATAGCAGTTCATCTTACAGATGCTGATGATAATGAAGCGAAAGTGGTAGCTGAAAGTGGCGCAAGCATGATATTATGTCCAGGTTCAATAGGGATAATAGATGGTATAGTGCCTCCATCTACAGCATTTCAGGAAACTGGTGGAAATGTAGCCTTAGGCTCTGACCAGGCTCCCGGTAACAACTGTCACAACATAATAAATGAAATGAAATTAGCTGCACTTTTTAATAAAATAAAATATCAAAATCCTGAAAAAATTCCAGCTTGGAAAGCATTAAGGATGGCAACTATAGAAGGAGCAAAAGCTGTAGGCTTAGGAGAAAGTATTGGATCTTTAGAAGTAGGAAAGAAAGCTGATTTTATAGCAGTAGACCTTAACAAACCATCTATGCTGCCATTGTATACGAAACCTATGAGAAATATAGTTCCAAATTTAGTTTACAGTGCAAGAGGAGAAGAAGTAGCAATTTCAGTAGTTGATGGAAAAGTAATTTACAGAGATGGTAAAATATTAAATATTAATGAAAAGGAAGTATTCCAGGAAGTAAATAAATATACTGACGGTATAGGAGAAAGAGCTTCGAAGGAGTTCTGGGAAATAGACGGAACAAATGCTCAATTCATGAAGGAAGATAAATTATAATTTAGGAGAAAAATATGGTTAAAACTTTTGAAATAGAAGACTTTGGTATAAAAATAGGGAGACTACCTAAGGGAAACTTAAATAAAATAAGCGACGTAGAGGGAGTAAAAGTTGGACACAGTACTATAGATACAGAAGAAAACAAAACTGGAGTAACTATTTTGCTTACTCAAGGTAAAAACCCATTTAAAAATAAAGTAACAGCGGCTTCTCATGTAATAAACGGTTTTGGTAAATCAACAGGGCTGGTTCAATTAAATGAATTGGGAACTATAGAAACACCTATTGCTTTAACAAATACTTTAAATATAGGTTTAGTTCATGATGCTGTAGTAGACTATATGATCGATGAATGTGAAAAAGATAATATAGAACTGAAATCGGTTAATCCAATTATTTGTGAATGTAATGATTCAGGATTAAACAATATAAGAAAAAGGGTAGTAAAGAAAGAGAATGTATTTGAAGCTATAAAAAATGCAAACAAAAACTTCCAAGAAGGGGATATAGGTGGGGGGAAAGGAATGACCTGCCACGACTTAAAAGGTGGAATTGGATCTTCTTCTAGAATCTTGAAGATAGGAAAAGATGAATATACCTTAGGTACTTTAGTACAGGCAAACCACGGTCTTATAGATGATCTTACAGTAAATGGGAAAAATATTGGAAAAGAAATAGGTGAAAAAATTAAAAAAACAAAAGAGAAAGACGAGGGTTCAATTATAACTATTATTGCTAGTGATATTCCTCTTTCTAGCCGACAGTTAAAACGTATATGTAAAAGAGCTGTAGTTGGACTATCTAGATTGGGTTCATATATAGGTCATGGAAGTGGTGAAGTTGTGATAGCTTTCACTACTTCAAATATAGTTATTGAAAGTGAAAAACAGGACTTTGTAGAAATGAAAATTTTAAATGAAGAAAAGATTGATATTGTATTTAGAGCTGTAGCTGAAACTGTTGAAGAATCGGTACTGAAAGCCTTGTTAAATGCAAATAAACTAGAAGGTTATAAGGGTAATATTAAAGAAAGTCTAAGAAGTTTTCTTTAAATGGTATAAACTCTAATAATTAATTTGGGGCAATTGTTATTTTGTGGTAAAATTAAGGTAGAAAATATTAGGAGGTCTACTATGAGTCTAACAGAAAGAGACAAACTTTTACAGGAAGTTTACGATATGGCATATGATTACGAAAAAAAATACGGAGGTTGTTCCCAAGCGGTATTGGGAGCGATTAAAACCATCACTGGAAAAATATCAGACGAAGAATATAAGGCAGCTACTGGTTTAGCTGGAGGAATTGGATTAAAGGGCTATGCATGCGGAGCTCTTACCGGTGGAACTATGGCAATAAGTAGTTTTTTAGGAAGAGAATATAACAACATGGCAGACCCAGAAGGTAAAAAAGCACAGACTTTCAAACTTGCTAGAAGATTAGCTGATAAATTTGAAGAATACTACGGCTCAGGAAAATGCAGTGAAATAAATAAAGAGCTTTTTGGTAAATCTTTCAGATTGTGGATTAGAGAAGAATATGAAGAATTCGATTCTATGGGTGCTCATGAAGATAAATGTACCTCTGTATGTGGAAATTCTGCAAGATGGACTATGGAGATACTCCTTGACGAAGGATTATATGAGATAAATAATAAATAGTCTTAAATTGTTAAGAAATATTAATTGAATATATTCATAGTGGATTGACATTTAATATTATATTTTATACCATAAGTATTGGAGATATAAAGGATTGCAAGATTTTGTCCTTTAAAATATTGACTTATAATTAATCACATAATGAATATAATTTCAAAAGGATTATAGGTTGCCTTTACTAACCTAAATTCAAATTAAGAAGGAGAGTAATATGAGTTTAGCAAAAAGAATTGAAGAACTCACAATAGAACTAACAAACATCAAAAGTATAGTAGGATCTAAAAGCGAATTAGATTCTGTAAATGCTATCTATAAAAAGTTCGAAGAAATGGACTACTATAAAGAAAATCCTGAATTATTAAAGTATGTAGACTTTGAAAATGATTCTCTAGGAAGAAAAAGTGTAGTAGCAACCATGAAGGGTAAAAAAGGAAACAGCAACAAGACCCTAGTACTAATAGGTCATACTGATACTGTAGGAATTTCTGACTACGGTAATTTACAGGAATATGCAACAAAGCCTTTTGAGTTAGCAGAAAAGCTTGAAGGAGTAAGTCTTCCTGAAGATGCTAAAAAGAACCTTGAATCAGGCGAATGGTTGTTTGGAAGAGGAATCTTTGACATGAAATGTGGTGTAGCTACATTGATGTGTATTATGGAAGATATATCTAAAGATTTAGAGAATTTTGAAGGAAACCTAGTATTTGCTGCAGTTGGAGATGAAGAAGGAAACTCCGG
>DPPH01000018.1 GCA_003539375.1 Clostridiales bacterium | reverse complement strand
TATTATATAGCTTACTATATTTCGAGTAAGAGATAGTTTCCACCCGAAATATTCTTTTTCAACAGGAAATGTTATAATACCAACAAGCATTAAAGTGGTAGTAAATGAAGCTACAGCTGTATAACTAACCCCTTTATCTACAAGTACTGAGCTTAAAGGGAAAGCTACAAATCCTGGAAGGATAGTAATAGAACCGAATATTGAACCTAAAAAAGTACCGGTAATAAGATTACTCCCGCCTAAGTATTTACTAATGACACTTCCGGGAATTAGGTACAAGATTATAGAAATTGCTATCAACATTTTTGTAAAAGAAGGAAGTATTTTTTTAAACTTTTTCCAAGCTACTTTAAATCCTTCAAAAGTTTTTTCTTTGCTTTTAAAAAAAGACAATACTATAATTGCTATTGAAAATAAATATAAATAAGTCATAAAATCTCCTTTACTAGGTTTATAAATACATTATAAATTAAAAAGAAGATAATTTATATAACTAATGTTACAAAAATCAATAAAATGAGGTGAAAATGTGAAAAAAATTGGTGCGTTTTTTGATATAGACGGAACTCTTTATAGAGAAGGAATGATAACAGCGATTTTTAAAAAATTCATAAATTCAGATATAATTGCTGCAGAAAGATGGTTTAACGAAGTTAAGGTAAAATACGATAGATGGGATAAAAGAATAGGTAACTACGATGATTATTTGTTAAAGATGGCTGAAATATATGTAGAAGAAATAAAAGGCATACATAGACATCAGGTTGAATTTATTGCAAAGAAGGTCATAGAAGAAAATGGTGATAGGGTGTACACTTTTACTAGGGATAGGATTAAATGGCACAAGGATATGGGACATATAGTTATTACTATATCCGGTTCACCAATGGAGCTTGTTAATGAAATGGCTCAAAAACACGGTTTTTACGACTGGATAGGCACAAAATATTATACTGATGAAGAAGGTTTTTTTACTGGAAAAATAAAGCCTATGTGGGATAGTGAAAGTAAATCTGAAGCCATAGATAATTTTGTAGATAAATATAATATTGATTTAAGCAAATCCTATGCTTATGGTGATACAGCAGGAGATTTTTCAATGTTATCATTAGTAGGTAATCCAACTGCAGTTAATCCAACTAAAGAACTTTTAAATAAATTATCTGAAGATAAGGATATTTTAAAAAAATCAAGGGTTGCAATTGAGAGAAAAGATATGGTTTACGAATTTGATTTGAACTATATAATGGATTAAATTATTCAATTAAAACTAAATGATAATAAATTATTGAAAAATTTTCAAATTAGATGTAAAATATATAGTAAGGGTAAAAAGTATAATTCATGGGGGAATTATATCATAAAGGCTCAATACTTTAGAGAGATCAGACAGAAGTATTGAGTTTTTTTAAATACTTTAAAGAAGGGTGAAAAATATGAAATTAAAAGTATTAGTAGACAACAACACGCTAACGGACAGATATTTTTATGGAGAACCTGGGGCATCTTACCTTATAGAAGATGACGGCAAGAAAATTTTATTTGACCTGGGATATTCCGATGTTTTTATAAGAAATGCAAATAGATTAGAAGAAGATTTAAAGGACTTAGATTATGTTGTTGTATCTCACGGACATCTAGACCATACTTGGGGACTTAAGCATTTAATAGCTAAATTTAACGAATGGGATAATGAGAAAATTCAGTATAATAAACCTACCTTAGTAGCTCATCCTTTGACATTTAACTATAAAGAAATGAAAGGAAAATGCATAGGTTCTTTAATAGGAAAAGAGGTTTTAGACAAGTTTTTTGAAATGAAGCTTACTAAGGAACCTTTATGGCTAACTGATAACCTAGTATTTTTAGGAGAAATTGAAAGAACAAACTCTTTCGAGAACATAGATTCTCTGGGAGAAATATTTATTGATAGTAGACTTAGAGACGACTACCTTTTAGATGATTCTGCTATGGCATATAAGAATGAAGATGGAGTATTTATCATAACCGGTTGTTCTCATGCTGGAATTTGCAATATAATAGACCATACTAAGAAACTTACAGAAAAAGATGTTATTTTAGATATTATAGGAGGGTTCCACCTCTTAGATCCAAAAGAAAATATAATAAAAGAAACTTTAGAATATTTTAAGAATCTTGATATAGTGAAAGCTCATCCTTGTCATTGTGTAGATTTGAAATCAAAATTGAAGCTATCTGAAGTAATAAGTATAGAGGAAGTAGGCTCAGGATTAATTTTAGAAATTTAACTACTACTAATAAATCTATTGACAAATACTTTGATGTGGACATATACTATATACTGTAATGTTTACGGACCATATTAGTAGAAAGGAGATTCTAATGGAAGAAAAAGTAAAAAAATCTCTTGAGAAGATAAGACCAATACTTCAAAGAGATGGTGGAGACGTGGAATTTGTAGGTGTAGAAGATGGAGTTGTTAAGGTAAAAATGAGAGGTGCTTGCGGAACCTGCCCAGGAGCTTTAATGACTATAAAAATGGTTATAGAACAAACTCTAAAAGAAGATATACCGGAAGTTAAAGAAGTAGTAGGAGTTTAATAAGATATAGAGCCTCAGTGTTATACTGAGGCTACATCTTTGTATTGACGTAATTATATTTATATACCTGATTATCTTTTATATAAAATCTATAGTTACTGCTTTCAAAAATAAATTCACCGGAAATATTTTTAACCCTATATACTTTTAAGAGAAGTTCCTTTAGTTCCCTGTTGCTAATATCAAGGTTACTACCGGTAATGAAATCATCTCTTACAGCTTTTTTGAAAAGATTAACCAATGTATCCAATGCATTTTCAGGCAAGTTATTTTCTTTTATTTTATTGCATTTTTTGCAGCTGCTGACTATATTAAAAACATCATGAGTTCCACCCAGACTAAGAGGATAAAAATGATCTATACTAATCTGCTTATACAAAAGATCTTTTTTACAGTAAAAACATTTTTTGTTTTCCCTATAGTAAATGTAGAGTTTTTCCTTGGTTCTAGGTTTCATTTTAATCAATTATGGTCCAATTATTTTTTTTAGCATAGGATCTAAGGTCGTCATCTGGGGTTACAGCAGTAGGATTATTTGTGAGTTCCATCAGGAACCTGTCATACAAACTATCACCAAAAGCTTTACTATTTTCCCAATCTACATTTTTGCCTTCGAATTCATTTAATACTTTGTCTTTCTTTTTCATGCCACTTATAATCTCTATATCATTATCCAGATTGATTCCGGTATCTCCTATTGGAAGTTTGGTTCCTATAATATAGTCAAAAGGAAGATCTTTAAGAGCCATCTCAAGCATGATTTGGAAACAACCAGATACCATCACAAGAGTAAAGCCCTCCTTCTTCGCTTTGTGGATTTCCTTTAATACCTTATCGTTAAAGGTGTCGTCAATATTTTGAGATGTTTCAAGAAAAAATTCTTCAATTTCTTGTCTGTCCATACCATCAAATATTTTTAAAAAATCTATAGTAGCCTGTTTCCTAAAATTTTCTTTTGAAAGCAGCCTTATTTTTCTTAAAAAGTATTTTTTTAATATTTTTTTTCTAACTGTAGTTCTTGCATATTTTGAATACCCTAATTCTTCCCATTTATCCATTAGATAGGGAATAGTTTCTTCCTTAAAAAGAGTACCATCAAAGTCAAATATTGCTAATTTCATACA
>DPPH01000120.1 GCA_003539375.1 Clostridiales bacterium | reverse complement strand
TGCTGGAGCTTATACCAATATATCTTTAGAGGAACTTGATAAGGGAAACTACACTATAACTGTATATGCCGATGGTGGCGAATATAAGGATGCAGTAGAAAAAACCTTTGAAGTAGTAGATTCTACAGTATATTTCAATAACAAGGAATATTATCAATTATCTGAAGATACTACTTTTGATGAAGTTTACTCCAATGCTGAAGTAACCTTCTTTAACGAAAGCGAATCAATGTTTTACAATACTCTAATGAACCTCAGATATGCTGGAGGCAAAAGAATAGACCAAAGACTTACCCCGGTAATCGCTAGAAAATTTATAAAAGAAAACTTTGATGAAAATGCTCCTATAGATAAATTCGTAGACCTAAGTGATTATGAAAAAACATCTCAAGGTGGAGGTATAAGTCTACTTCCTTACAGCGATAGGGATGCCGAATTGACTGCAAAGGTAGCCATGTTGGACACAGAGTATTTTGACAGGGATTTAATGAAAACCTACTTCTATAATATATTAGGTAGGGATAATTCCACCTTAGAAGAAGTAGTATCTGCATACCTAGGATTAGCTGTATATAAAGAACCTGTACTTTTGGATTTACAAAAGTTAGCTGAGAGTAGTGATATTGACGGAAACCCTAGGGCTAAGCTACTTGCTTCTATAGGATTAGCAGAATTCGGTGACGAATCTTTAGCTGAAGATTTGTTCAAAGATGTAATGGAAGAATATTCCAAAGAAGAAGATGACAAAATATACTTTGATGTAGAAGATACTACAGGAAAAACCAGCAAGGAACTTACAGGCCTGGCTTTAGCAGCATCAGCAAAGCTTGAGTATTTTGAACAGGGAGATAAGATGTTTGATTACCTGTACAACAGCGAGGATGTATGGACTCTGGTTAATTTTGAAAAATTAATTTATCTAATGAATAGAAATATAATGGAGACAGAAGACATTAAAGCTCTGGAGGGAAGCGTAACAGTTAAATTTACTCATCCTGAAACTAGATTTGAAACTTATGAAATAGATGGTTTTAAAACTAAGTCAATTACCCTAACCAAGGAAGAACTGGCGGGAATGGAAATAACAGAAGTAGAAAGCAGTATAGGAGCTTACGTATATGGTCTTGCTAATGCTGACGCTCTAGAAAAGAACAAAACAGAGGAATACTCCATAAGTAAAACCTACACCTTAGATGGAGAAGAAGTGGATACCTTCAGTCAGGGAGATTTGATTAAGGTAACTTTAGACCCTAAGATTAACAATAGGAAAGATTACACTTCTTACGAAATTACCGAATTTGTACCGGCGGGATTTAGGTTTATGAAGCTGGGTAAAGACACCTACCTTGCTGAAGAATCGGGACAGACCCTGGTATTTAGATGGTCCTTTAGCCCTAAAGGTGTTAATCAACCTTTAAGCTACTATATACAGGCAGTACTCCCGGGAGAATACACCGACGACCATACGGTAATAAGAAAAACTACAGATAGCAGCAGCTTATGGTATACAGACCAGATTAGATTGAAGGTAGTTGATTAGATGAAAAAAACAATTTTAATATTAGTCAGCCTGGCAGTTTTACTGTCGGGCTGCACTTTATCTGTTGATAGTGTGGAAAACAAAGAAGCAGAAAATTCTGAAGATGTATATAATAATGAAGAAATTGAAAATGATATTGAATATAAAAGCAGTGGATATAACAATTCCCTTTTTTACGAACCTAAGGATTTTTACTCTACAATACCGAAAAATATTGATAAAAAAATAGATGGAGTAAAAGGTATAGTCTGCACCCATCATCTCCTAGCTTCTGAAATGCTTCACGAAGCATTTTTGAAAATTGATAATATTGAGAAATACAAAAACGTAGTAATAATAGGCCCGGACCACAACACTACCGATACTAAAAACATATACACAACCCAACTGGACTGGATGACACCTTTTGGAAGACTGGAGATAAGTCAGGATGCTTTAGAAACAGCTTTAGAATATGAAAGTATAGTTATTGAAGACTCAATACTGGAAAGGGAGCATTCAAATGCAGCATTGGTCCACTTTGTAAAATACTATATGCCTGATGTAAAAATACTAAACCTTACTCTTCCAGGAACCCTAGACCTTCAAGAATTACTGGATTTCACCAGTTTTTTAGAAGAGGAGATAATAGACGGTGAAACTCTTCTTATAGGATCTATAGATTTTAGCCACTACCTGGACTATGATACAGCCAATAAAAAAGATGATGAAACCTATAAAAAGATCCAGGAAAGAAATTTTGTAGACATAATGAATTTTGACAATGACAATGTAGATTCTCCTCAGACTTTGGTTGCGTTTTTAGAAGTTATGAACAGATTAGACGGAGAGCTAACTTTTATCAACGATAAGAATTCCTACGACATTATTTCTGTTGATAAAAGTGAAACTACTAGTTATTTTACTCTAATATACAATTAAAAAAGCTTAAGAAAACACATTATGTGAATCCTTAAGCTTTTTATATTTTCTCTTTTTTTATTCAAAAGTTGCTCTAACGGATTTTAATCTATTGATGATAGGTATACTATAGGGACACCTAGTTTCGCAAATTCCGCATTCAACACAATCAGAAGCTTTATTTTCCTGAGCACCATATCTATCTACAGCCCAGTCAGCTAAGTTGTATCTTTTAACATAATTTTCAAGAACCATCATTAAGGGAATATTTATCCCTTGGGGGCAAGGTGTACAGTAACCGCATCTTCTGCAGAAGTCCTCTCCCAGTTCTTTTACTTCCTTCTCTATTAAACCTACCTCTTCATCGGTTAATGGAATCATTTCTTTTCCAGCATAGGCATTTTCTACTACCTGTTCTACACTGTCCATCCCCGGTATAGCTAGGGTAATCATTTCACTATTTATTATATATCTTAGTGAAAGCTGAGCTTCTCTAAATACTCCTCCAGCTATTGGCTTCATACCAATTATACCTATATTTTTTTCCTTAGCTTCTTCAAAAACATCTATACCTTGGTTTTCTATAGGATTGAAGGGAAACTGTATAGTTTCAAACTCAGGGTATTCAAGAGCTTGAGCGAGAATATCCTTGTTGTGACTTGTAATACCTATGTGACGAATTTTTCCTTCTTTTTTTGCTTCTATCAAAGCCTTCAATGCTCCATCTTCTGATACTACCCTATCTATCTGCCACTGTTTACTAGCATTGTGAACCTGGTATAAGTCAATATAATCTACATCAAGTTTTTCTAAACTGGTTTCTATGCTTTTTTTCATATCTTCGTAGGTAAAAGATGGTGCCTTTGTTGCTAT
>DPPH01000103.1 GCA_003539375.1 Clostridiales bacterium | reverse complement strand
GTTAGGTCATTATGGTGGAGACGGTGGGAGTCGAACCCACGTCCGAGAATACTTTCACAGGAATTTCTCCGAGCGCAGTTTCCTTTAATTTGTCACTACATGCAGTAAAGGAAACAAACCTACACATAGCTATCTCAAGTTATACTATATTAGGTCTGAGAATCCCTAGTATAGTTGCCTGCCATTAATGATACTCACAGACCGGCATGCAGGGCTACCGGCAGGAGCAGCAGCCTATTTAGGCTGCGAATGCAAAATTATTATCTTCTGCGTTTAAATTTAGTTTGCCACTTTTTATGTTGTTCAGCGCAACAGCTCGCTTATCCAGCTTCTGTATCCCCGTCGAAACCAATTTCGTCCCCGTATTAATTAATAATCTCTTTCTGCTCTTTGTATTCTTCTGTCTGCTTCTTTTTTTGCAATATCTCTTCTTTTGTCATATATTTTTTTACCTATAGCTACTGATAATTCTATCTTCACATATCCATTTTTTATATATACGCTTAATGGTATTAAAGAGTAACCCTTCTGAGTTACCAAACCAATAAGCTTTCGAATTTCCCTTTTATTTAAAAGAAGTTTTCTTACTCTTCTAGGGTCTTTGTTGTATATGTTTCCCTGTTCATAAGGACTTATATGCATATTGTGGATAAATACTTCCCCACCTTGTACGTCTGCATAGCTATCTTTGATATTTACTTTGCCTGCTCTAATTGATTTAACCTCAGTGCCTGCAAGAACTATCCCAGCTTCATATACCTCTTCAATTGTGTAGTTGTGCTTGGCTTTTTTGTTTCTAGCCACAACATTTATATTTTCTTTCATACTAACTCCTTTATAGCATATAAAGTATAGCAGAATATTTGTTCTATGTCAAATTCTTAAGATTCCTCGATATAAACTCGGAATGACAATGTGAGTTCTGGATGACAGAAACTATAGTTGAGCTATCGCTAAGCAATTGTTAAACAATCGTTGTACTATCGTTATAAGTCTATTCTACAAACACAAAATCAATGTCTCTTTTCATCAAGTTTACATTTACAAGCTTAACTTTTACAACTTCTCCTATTTTAATCTGTTTGTTTGTTCTTTCTCCTATTAGGGTCAGGTGTTTTTCATCAAAATGGTAGTAGTCATCAGTCATATTTGATATGTGTACCAATCCTTCAATAGTGTTATCTAGTTCAACAAAGGCACCAAAACTAGTCACACTTGAAATTATACCTTCAAAAACTTCCCCTATTTTACTAGACATAAATCTTGCTACATTATAATCCCAATCTTCTCTTTCTGCTTTTTCTGCATTTCTTTCGGTAATAGATGAGTATTGGGCTATTTCTTCTAGTTTACTGTTTTGACTATCTATGCTTTTATAATCAAGTCTGTTGTTTAAAAAGTCTTTTATTATGCTGTGAATTTGAAGGTCAGGGTATCTTCTTATAGGTGAAGTAAAATGACAGTAGTAATCTGAAGCAAGGCCAAAGTGTCCATCTGGATAATTTGAATAAACTGCTTTTTGAAGTGATCTTAGCATTAAGGTATTGATAACCGTTTCTTCTTTTTTGCCTTTTACTTTTTCTACTAATTTTTGCAGCTCTTTAGGATGAATATTTTTTACACCTTTTAAAACATATCCGAAATTATAAATGAATTTATTAAATTCTTCAATTTTCTCTTCTGTAGGTTCTTCGTGAGTCCTGTATATAAAAGGAACCTTCGACCAGTACATATTCTCAGCTACTGTTTCATTTGTCAAAATCATAAATTCTTCAATAATCCTATTTGCTATCCTTCTTTCCGTCTTTTTCACGTCTTCTACTTCATTATCTTCATTAATTATAATTTTGGCTTCTTTGAATTCAAAATCAATGCAGCCTCTATCTTCTCTTTTCTTTCTCAATATCCTTGCAAGTTCTTCCATTTCTTTTAGGTCATTTAAGATATTTTTATATCTTTTCTTAAGATCCTCATCTTCCCTTTCAAGAATATTTGATACATCTTCATAGGTCATTCTTTCTTTACTTTCTATGATGCTTTCATAAATTTGATGATCAATTACCTGACCATTCCTATCTACAGTCATAACAACAGAAAGAGTCAGCTTATCTTCATGAGGATTTAAGCTACATACTCCGTTAGAGAGCTCTTTTGGCAGCATAGGCACGACTCTATCAGCTAAGTAAGTACTTGTACCCCTTTGGTAGGCTTCTTTCCTTAAACTTGATTTTTTCCCTACATAGTGAGTTACATCTGCTATGTGTACACCTAATTCAAAGTTGCCTGAATTTAATTTTTTAATATGTACTGCATCATCTAAATCTTTAGCATCTTTTCCGTCTATAGTGATTATATTTAGATTTCTAAAATCTTTTCTTCTATCTATTTCTTTGCTGTTTATTGCAGTATCTATATCTGAAGCTTCTTTAAGTACCTTTTTTGGAAATGAGTATTTTATATTATTTCTTTTTAATGTCGCTTTTATGTGGGTTTCGTAGTCTTTAATATCTCCTATGATTTCACTAATATATCCTTCTGGATTTTTTCTGTCATAGGACCACTTAGTAACTTTGACTACAACCTTATCCCCATTATTCGCTTTGTTGAAATCTTCTTTTGAAACAAATATATCTTTCGATATTCTATCATCATCTGGTATAACAAAACCAAAATGCTTATCTTTTTGAAAGGTACCTATTATTTCTTCATTGCCTCTTTTTATTATCCTGATGACCTTTCCTTCTTGTTTTTTAAGGTTAGATGCATCTTTCATTGGTCTTAAGATAACTCTATCGCCGTGAACTGCACCATTTAAATCAGAAGGTGATACGAAAATATCTTCTAACTTTTTATCATCAGGAAGAAAAAAACCAAAGCCTTTTGAACTTCCCTGAATTTCACCAACTAAAAGATCTAGTCTGTGGGGAAGAGCGTATCTTTTTGTTCTGGTCTTTATAATCTTTCCTTCTTCTTCTAATTCATTTACCATTTTTGTGATTTCTGCTTTCATATCCTTAGAGGTATCTAATTCTTGAATTATTTCTTCCATCAACATTGGTCTATATGCTTTTTCGTCCATAAAAGCTAAGATTTTATCTTTTAATTTCATTTTTACTCCCTTTTTGCTCCTTTTGAAGAAGCCATTTTGTTTAATAAATCTACATCATAGGTTTTTATTAAACTTACATCTTGTTTCTTTTTAGCTATAACTATCAGCTCATTGATTAAGTCTTTAAAATCAATTCCCGATGGTTCCCATAGGTAAAAAGAAACAGATCCCGGTATGGTATTTATTTCATTTACATACACATTATCGCCTTCCAAAAGAAAATCAATCCTTGCTGCTCCGCTTGCATTTATCGATATAAATGCTTTTTTTGCAAAGTTTTCAATCTGGTTTTTAATTTCTTCCGAAATATCTGCCGGTATTACTCTCTTTGAATCATTTTTAGTTTTTGTTTTGTTTACATATTTGTCTTCATATTTTAAAAATTCCTTCCATCCTACCGGTTCTTCACATTTGGATACTACTACATCTTTTTCATACCCTAAAACAGCACAGTTAATTTCTCTAGCTCTTTCCAAGCATTTTTCAACAATAATTTTCTTGTCGTAGGAAACAGCTACATTAATAGACTCCTCT
This sequence comes from Clostridiales bacterium, assembly GCA_003539375.1. GTDB lineage: Bacteria > Bacillota > Clostridia > Tissierellales > Dethiosulfatibacteraceae > UBA8670. Next base: position 1,534 of record DPPH01000103.1, on the reverse strand, counting down.
AGTTCTTCACGGTTATTTGCTTTCGTAATTCCAATACTTGAACCAAGATTTGATGGTTTTACTATTAATGGATATCCCAATTTTTCTGATTCTTTCAGTACTTCCTTTTTGTTTTTAATAAAATCACTTTTGTAAAACCATTTGTATGGTACCATAGGAAGACCTTCATCTCTAAAAACCTTCTTCATGATGACTTTGTCCATACCCAGAGCTGATGCTTTTACATCGCTAAAAGCATAAGGTACACCTATATTTTCTAAAATTCCCTGTAGTATCCCGTCTTCTACCCCAGTACCGTGAGTAGCTGGTATAACTACATCTATCTCTATATCATTCTTCTTTTTACTAAATAAACCTTTTTTATCATCCCTGTGTATTAAAATCATTTTGTTTTTGTTAGGACTTTTCCAAGGTATTCTTTCTTCAGTGTTTGAATAATCTTTATTTTTATAAATTTGGATGTCTTTTAGAATTTCTCCAGTTAACCATTTTCCATCTTTAGTTATGTATATCATGTAGGGATTGTATTTACTTTTATCAATATTGTCATAAATTTGAAGTCCCGTAATAATGGATACTTCGTGCTCTACACTCTCTCCGCCAATTATTATACCAATATTTTCCATATACACTCTCCTTGTTTTATTCGCTGTAAGTATCCGGAAGATCATTTTCAAATAGTATTACATCATTGACCTTAACAATATCACTTATTAATTCCTGTGCTTCCTTTAAATCTTTAACTGTATGAACTTTTTCCATATTAAACTCTTTGTTTTTTAGACCTTCATATATAGGTTTTGTCTGTCTTTTCCCTACTAGAATTACTTCATCGCACACTTCAGCTATTTTTTCTCCGAACTTAAAGTTTTCATCATCTTGTAATTTTCCTAGCTCTACCATGCCTGGTGTTACTATTATTTTATTTCCTTCATTAAAATCTTTAAGTACTTCTAAAGCTGCTTCTGCTCCTTTAGGATTTGAGTTAAAGGCATCATCTATCACGTATACCCCTGTTCCAGGATCTATCAATTGTAATCTATGCTCTACAGATTCTATCTTATCTATACCGCTTGATATTTGTACCAGTGTCATATCCATAGCATAGGCTGCAGCTACTCCTGCTAAGATATTTAGTATATTATGCTTTCCTAGTAATTTAGTTCGACACTCTACCGTACCCTTATCTTTTATATGTAGTTTGAAGGTTGAGCCCTTCGGGGTGGTTCTTATATTATCTGCATATATATCAACATCTTCCTTTGATTCAATTCCGTAAAGAATTTTATTTCTATAGGTTTTATCTGCTAGTTTTTTTACATATTCATTGTCGTAGTTGAAAATAGCAGTCCCATCCGCCGGAAGTTCCTTGATTAGTTCATATTTGGTTTTCATTATATTTTCTATTGATTTAAAAGTTTTTAAATGACTGGGACCAATAGCTGTTATTATACCAATTTTAGGATTTACCAATAGTAGTTTTTCTTGTGAAGGCAATAGCAGGTCCTACTTATTACATACCTATTTCAATATT